>JAYUYE010000730.1:0-3561 GCA_043752985.1 Myxococcales bacterium | reverse complement strand
AGCCGAGATAAGCCTTCCACGACGGGATGCCGCTGTAGAGGACCTTCTTGTCGCTCTCGAGCTGAGCATCCTTGGTCGCCCGCGCGAACGGCGGTGCTGCGTGGGCCGGCGGCAGTGCGCCGTCCACCGCGGCGGCAGTGCCGGCCGCCCCCGCCGCGTTCGGAGCAGCGCTGAGAAACGAGTTACAGAAGCGACATTTGATCGCTTCGTCCTGGATCTCCTCGGCGCAGAACGGGCATTTCTTCATCGCTACATCCGATACCCGAGGCCGACCATGAAGTCGATCTCTGTGAGCGACTTGATGTCCTCGCGCAGCCCTTCCTTGGGCGGGCTGTACGAGAAGGCAAACGGCGCGGCTGTGATGACCAGGTTCGGAGTGATCGCGTAGTCCGCGGACACCCCGACGCGAACGTGGACCATGCCGAGCGCTCCAGTGGTCTCCTGGTCATTGGTGAACGGGCTCTCGCTCGCTCCAAGGAAGAACAAGCCACCGAAGCCGAGCTCCGCGCGCAGCGATAGCTTCGGCACCACCGCGTACACGGCGCCAACGTTCGCCATCACGGCGACCAGCGATGCGCTCTTGCTCGCACCACCCGCGCCCGCCATGACGAACGGGACGCGCGTGTACGTGAAGCCAGCGCCGACCTCGACGATCAGCTTGTCCGCGACCGCGATCGGATAGCCGGCGAACAAAGCTACGGTCGCGAGCGTGGGGACCTCGATGTTGCCCGCCGACAACCGTGCTGCGCCACCGGTGAGGCGCATGGTGATCAGGCGCGGTGCCGTCGACGGAGCGGTCTTCGTGATGCCGTCCTCGTCATCGCCGTCGCCGGGCTCGGTGACATCGCCGACCTGCTTGCCGCCGCCCACCACCTTCGGATCGGCAGCCGGATCTCCGTCGCCCGTGGGCGTCAGGTTCTGATCCGGTGGCTTGTTCTTGATCGCTTCTTGCTGGCGCGCGCACTCGTCGAGCTCCTTGATCCGGTCCTCGATCTCGGTGCGCTTCTCGGGCTTGAGCGGCTTCTTGGTGTCGTTCTCCTTGAGCGCGAGGTAGCGCTTGTAGAAGAACTGAGCGTTGCCGCAGTCCTTGTTTTGCCGGTATGCCTGCGCGACGTTGTACAGGTACGCGGCCTTCTTGCTGTCGTTGGGCTCGAGCTCGAAGCCCTTTTTGAACGCGTCGACCGCTGCCTGGAAATTGCCCAGGTTGTACTGCGTCTCGCCTTCCTTGTAGAAGTCGTCCGCCGTTTTCGGCTGCGCGAACGCGAGCGAAGGCGCCAGCAGTGCGGCAAGAACGAACGAGCTGCGATGTCTCTTCAGCATGTCACTCCGGTCTCTCGAGCTTGGTGTCGTCCACGCGTCCCGAACCACTGCCGCGACCAGGGGTGGTCACCGTCCGCTTGCGCAACTTGAGCGCTTTCTCCACGTCGCCCGTGACGGAGAACTTCTTGAGAACGAGATCGTCGTGCTGGGCCAGCCTGAGCGTGATCGTGACAGCGCGGCGTGCCTTGTCGACCTGGATTGGCGACGGCGTCCGCTTGCCCGTGTCCTTGCCGTCGATCCAGATCGCCGCGCCACTCGGCGTGCTGGTCAGCGTGATGTTCGCCATCTCGGTCACCGGAGGCACGACCGAGCTACCCGCGCCGGCGTCCGCGGTGACGACGACGACGGTCTCGGCGGCATCGATCGCGGCATCGATCGCGGCAACCGCGACCGCGGCGTCCGGCGTCGCGGCAGGGACCACGGCAGCGTCCGGCGTGACCGGCGCGGTGCCGGCAACGACCCTGCCACCCTTGTCCACGGTCTGGCCCGACATCACGACGGCGATCGCCACGCCGGCCCCCGCGAGCACGAGGACGCCCGCGATCAAGAATCCGGTCTTCTTGCGCGCGGGACGAACTTCACCGGCCGCCGCACCGAGCGTGGTCGGCGCCGGGGGCGTGGCGCCGTAGATTCCGGACGGCGGCGTCAAGGTTCCGGGCACCGGCGTGAACGGGCTTGGGGTGAGCCGGTTCACCGGTGGCAGCGGCGCGGTCGACGGCATCAGCTGGCGCTGGAGGAACTGACCGGGCCCGCCATGCGCCTCGACGTAGCCGACCGGGTCGGACATCGCGCGCATGAACTCGTCCATCGTCGGGAAGCGCATGTCCGGACGCTTCTCGAGCGCCTTGAGCACCACCACCTCGATGTGCGGCGGCAGCAGCCGGAACTGCGACGGCGGAATCGGATGCTGCGTCAGGTGCTGCATCAGGATCTCGCCGTAGCCTTCGCCGATGAACGGCACGCGGCCCGTCAGCATCTCGTAGAGCACGATGCCGAGCGCGTAGATATCCGTGCGCCCGTCGACGGCAGACGCCTTGCCCTCGCACTGCTCGGGCGACATGTACGCCGGCGTGCCCATCACCATGTTGGTGCTGGTGCGGTGCGAGCTCTGCGTGTCGCCGCTGAGCTTCGCGATCCCGAAATCGAGCAGCTTGACGAAGTCCCGCTCGCGGCCGCGCTGCTGGAGCATGACGTTGTCGGGCTTGAGGTCGCGGTGAATGATGCCGCTGCGATGCGATGCGCTCAACGCGTCCGCGACCTGCATCGCGATCGACAGCGCGCGCTCCGGCGGGAGGGGAGCTTCCGAACGGCACAGCTGAGACAGCGTCGCGCCGGGGAGATACTCCATGATGAAGTACACGAGCCGCTCGCGGCCCGGGATCCCGGTCTGGATCACCCCGTAGTCGACGATGTCGACGATGTTGGGATGGCCGATGTTGTTGACGGCCTTGGCCTCGTTGAAGAAGCGCTCGGCGACGCCCTCGTTGCCCGAGAATTCCGGGTGGAGAACCTTGAGCGCGACCTTCTTGCCGATGGTCGGGTGCTCGGCCAGATACACCGAGCCCATGCCACCTTCGCCAACCTTCTGGGTGACCAGATAGTTGCCGATGGTTTGCCCGATCAAGTGGTCTGGCTGCGGGGGCCCTTGGTGGGGGTCCATGCGGTCTCCGGAACGCGTCATCGTAGCTCACCCCCCGGGGAAAAGTCGCGGCGCTGCACGCGGCGTGTCACGATATATCCATCAATGCGCACCCTCGGCTCGTGGGTTGTTCTGGGTGTGCTCACTGTGGTCGGCAGTCGGCCGACGTGGGCCGAAGACCTACCCGAGATCAAGTCTCGGTCGGCCATTGTCATGGACGCAGAGACCGGCGTGGAGATCTTCGGAAAAGGCGCCGACGAGATCCGGCCGATCGCCTCGACGACGAAGATCTACGTCGCGATGGCGGTCCGCAAGCGCGGGATCGACCTCGACGGCTGGACCGAGATCACGCGCTCGGACGTCAAGTCCGCCCGCGGCGGCGCTCGGACCCGGCTCGACGTCGGTCAGAAGTTCCGCAATCGCGACCTCTTGCGGGCCATGTTGATGGCCTCGGATAATCGCGCGCCGACGGCCCTCGGCCGCGCGGTCGGGCTCGACACCGACGGCCTGATCGCCGCGATGAACAAGGTCGCGAAGGAGCTTCACCTCAAGCGGACCAAGTTCACCGACGCCTCCGGCCTGCGCGGCAACGTGTCGACTGC
>JAYUYE010000729.1:0-3574 GCA_043752985.1 Myxococcales bacterium | reverse complement strand
GCGGGCACTTGTCATCCTCGTCAATGATGCCGTCGCGATCGTTGTCGGGCTCGGGGCAGCCGTCCTCGTCCTCGAAGCCGTCCTTGTCCTCAGGCTCGTCGGGGCACTTGTCGACATCGTCCTTGAGGCCGTCGCCATCGCGGTCGCCGAGGTTCGGCTCGAACACGATGCCGATGAATGCGCGGAAGTCCGGGTTCGCGCCCTTCGCGGGCATCAGGCCACGACCCGCACCGAGCGAGAGGAACGAGTTGCGAGCGAGGTACAGCTTCACGCCGCCGATCGCCTCGGCGGGTTGATAGTTCTCGTGGTCGCCGACGGGAATCGCGCCGAACACCTCCCCGACGATGTCGAACTTCTGCGGCGAGATCGCATAGGCGATGCCGAGCCCGACGGGAATCTCGCCCGAGGCTGTGATCGTCTGGTTCGTCGCCGACGCCCCGCCGTCTCCGGTGTCCGTGAACGAGCTCCTCGCGCGAGCGCGAAAGCCTGCATTGAGCGACACGCGGAGCCGGCGCTGGCCGCCAAACTCCTTGTCGAGGATGCCCATGACCTGCGGCGTCAAAGTCGCCTCGCCGAGGAACCGATCCGCGGGGTTCGCCGTCGGCAGGTACAGGCTCGCGATCACGCCGAGCCCGATCTTCGGACCCTTGCTCGTCTTGAAGAACCGCGTCTTGAGATGCAGGCCGATGTTGCCGAGGCCCTGACCATCGAGCTGATAGCGCATGTCGTCGTTCGGGTTGTCGGCAGCGCCGAGATCATCGGGGCCGCGATCGCCGCTCATGATCGACAGCGGCACCGAGACGCCGAATTCGAGCTCCGCGGGTCCGATGTGCAGTCCGTACGCGGCGATCAGCGTTGCCGTGATCACGTCGTCGACCGAGTACGTCGCGGTCCCGGCCTCGAATCCGAGCAGCTCGTGCCCCCACGACAGCGAGCCGAGTCCGAATGAGAGCTCGTGGTGCCCGAGCGTCTGCGATGCGTTGATTGTCAGGTACCCGCGCGAGTCCATCGCGGGCCGGAACGTATCGATCGGCAGGTTGCCCGCGGGCTGGGCAGCCGCGGGTGCGGCGGCACATAGAACGAGCGCAGCGGACAGACAAAACCCGGAAGGCCGGCGTGCCCCGCAACCAGGGTTCACTCGCCGCAAGGTCGTTGTTGCGCTTGCTGCGCGGCGCGCAACAACTCGATCAGAGCGGCTCGCTCTCATGACGGTCCCTCTCACGACGCGGCCAACACCCACCACGGGCGCGCCGGAACCGAAGTTCTGAGAGCACAGTGACCGGGGTTGCGCCGGCGGTTACATCCGGCCCCGCGATTCTTCAGAATCGAGTCAGGGCTTCGATTTGGGTAGCCGGAGCCCGCCGAGCCAGGCCTTGATCTCGGGCTCGAGCAGCCTGCGCTTCGCGATGCACTGATCCATGTCCTCGATGTTCTCCGCGACGACGTGGGCGCCGCCCGGCAGCGGAGCAAACTCCCTCGTCACCCGCGCCACGATCGCATCGCGCTGCGCCGCGTGGCAGGTCGCCGTGAAGATCGCGCTCAGCTCCGCGACGGAGATCGTCGTGGCGTCCTTCGGGAACCGTTCGAGGATCTTCACGCGGTGCGTGTCGTAGAACTTCTGCGCGTTCGCCCGCGTCGCGTCATCGTGGCCGGAGTACAGAATTCCGGTCGTCTCGCGGATATCGATCGCGAGATCGATCACGAGCTCGAGTGCCCGCGATTGCCGCGCGACATCGCGGACGCCACCGAGGGCATCGAACATCTCCGAGCGGCGCGCGCGATCCGGCTCTGTCTTGAGGTCGCTCAGGATCCTGTCGAACAGCTGCGGACTGGCATCGACTGCGACGTTGAGGACGAGGCCACGAATCGACTGCGGTAGATCACGCCAGCGCTCGGCGAGCTTGATCGCCTCCGCGACGAGCTTGGGGTCCCGCGCCGTCCACGCCACCGCGCCGACCAGCGAGTCGCGAGAGAGCTCGACGTCGAGGCTGTCGCCATTGTTCGGCGTGAGTCCCGCCTTGATCGCACCGGGACCAAACGTCTGGCGGAGGTATGCCTCGTACTTGCCGCGCAGCGCCGATGGAACCAGCGAATCGAAGCCGGTCGCGATCCACAGTGCGTGCGGCACGGTGAACCGGTCCGCGCCGGCGAGCAGCTTCGGCACGAACGACAGCGCGAGCGAAAGCGGCATCCTCCCGGTGTATGCGCCGTTCTTCGCATCGAAGGTGAGAGCGCGCCGCTCGGTCCACGTGAGGTGCTTCCAGCCCTCGTCGCGCAGCGCGGTCAGCTGCGCCGGCGTGTACACGTTGTGGTAGTAGCCCCGCCCGTTGACGTTCGGCATCACCCAGCGCGGGCATGCCTTGGCCTCGAGCGCGATCGAGCCAGTCGGTTGATCGAGCATGCCGCACGCCTCGGCGCGCTTCCCGTCGCGGTCGTAGGCCACGCAGATCGGGACGATCCATGGCTTCGTCGCCTTCGGTGCAGCGGCGCCCGGCGGAACGTAGCGCTGCTGCGTCAGCGCGAGCGTGGGAGTGCCCTGACAGCCGAGCGTCGCCGTGATCTCCGGCGAGCCGGGCTGCTCGAGGAACGTCGCGAAGGCCGCGACGAGGCTGTCCTTCCCCGACACCTTCGCGATCGCGGCGACGAAGTCCGTCGAGGTCGCGTTGCCGAAGGCGCGCGCGGCGAGGTACTCGCGCACTCCACGCTGGAACACCTCGGTCCCGACGTACGCCTCGAACATCGCCAGCACGCTCGCGCCCTTGTCGTACGTGATTCCGTCGAACACGTTGAGGACGTCATCCTCGGACACGATCGGCTGGCGGATCTGGCGCGCGCTGACGAGGCTATCTGCGTCGAGGGCAACGTTACGCCTGCGCACGATCGATTCCTGGTCGCGCCAGCTCGGGTCGAACTTCGCGGCGACCTTGTGCTCGAGCCAGTTCGCGAAGCCCTCGTTGAGCCAGATGTCGTCCCAGTAGACCATCGTCACGAGGTTGCCGAACCACTGGTGCGCGATCTCGTGCGCCCCGACGACGATCCACGAGTACCGCGCACTGCCCGAGGCCTTCGCGTCGAACAGCATCAGCGTCTCGGTGAACGTGATGAGGCCGGCGTTCTCCATCGCGCCGAAGCCCGTGGTCACCGGGATCGTGAGGAAGTCGAGCTTCTCGTACGGGTACGGCGTTCCGAACCAGTCCTCGGTCAGCTCGAGCAGCTTCGCCGCGGTCTTCGCGGCGTACGCGGCATCCGCGGCGCGCCTGGCGAGCGTGACGATCCGGACCGGCGTCCCGCCCTTGGTCTTGCCCGCGTCGACGATGTCGAACGGGCCGACACCGAACGCGACGAGATACGTCGGCAGCGGCTTGCTGACCGCAAACTCGACGCGCTTCTTGCCATCGGCGAGCGCTGCTTCGCTGACGACCGGCGTGTTGGACACCGCGACGAGCTTGGCCGGCACGTCGAGCGTCAGCTTCCATGGCACCTTGTTGTCCGGCTCGTCGAGGCACGGGAACACGCGCCGCGCATACAGCGCCTCGAGCTGGGTGTAGACGTAGTTGCCGTCGCCGACGGTCTG
>JAYUYE010000728.1:0-3577 GCA_043752985.1 Myxococcales bacterium | reverse complement strand
CGGCGGTGCCGACTTCGTCAAGCGTCGCGGCGGCAGTGAACACGGAATCGGGCGTGTAGACCGAGGCGCGGTACGTCGCGCGCGTGCCTTGGTCGTCGACGCGCTCGAGAAGGAACCGCGCGCCCTCCGTCGGGTGGAGGTTTCTACTCACCCAGGTCCGCGGCGAACCGGTTCGACACGGACGCGGCGTTGCCCCACTGCGACTTCTTCCATTCGACGTTCCACTGGCGGAGGATCCACATCGGATCGAGCAGCACGCGCGTGCCGATATGCGCCGAGCCGTAGAGGTCCTTCTGCTCGCTGCGATCCTTTGCCATGTTGTAGATCTTCGGATTGCCCGCGGACATGAGCGTCGCCTTCCAGTGCGCGATGCGGCCGGCGTGGCCGAGCTCGTAGCGCGACTGGAACGACAGCATCGGATAGCCGCCCTGCCCGTTCGCGACCGGAAGCAGTGACATGCCTTGCCACTCGGGATCGTGCGCCACACCGAGCGCGTCGGCGAGCGTCGGGACGATGTCGATGCCGTCGGTGCCGCTCTGGACCTTCGCCGTCGGGAACATCTTCGGGTAGTGGATCAAGAGCGGGACGTGAGCGAGGGTCTCGCGCGCCGAGCCGCCGTGGCCGAACCGCCCGTCCTCCCACAGCTCGTCACCGTGGTCGGCAGTGATGATGATCATCGTCTGGTCGTAGATGCCCCACGCCTCGAGCTTCGCGATCAGCTGGCCGAGGATGTCGTCCTGGTAGCTGACGTTCGAGTCGTAGAGCGCGCGCACGTAGTCCTTGTCGGCGTCGGAGAGATCCTTGGGCACGCCACCCGGGCCGTCGTCGCCGAAGTTCTTGATCCGGCCCTTGTAGCCGCCGGCGTACTTCTCGATCCACGGCGACTTGCCGCGCAGCGTGACGTGCGTGTCGATCAAGCCGAGGTAGAGGAACCACGGCTGATCTTTCTTCGGCGTGATGAACGAGAGACCCTTCTCGAGGACGTCGGCGCCCTTGAGACCCATCGAGCTCTCGATGTGATTGACGTACTTGTCCCAGCCCGCGCCGTAGCCGCGCTTCGGGCGGATGTAGCCATTCGCCGAGACGCCGGCGACGAACTTACCGGCCTTCTTCGCGACCTCGTCGATCGTGACGTAGCGATCAGGAAGGATGTCCTTCATGTTCGCCGCCTTGTGCTTCGCGAGATACATCGAGGTCCACATCGACGCGTGCGAGACCTGTGACTCGTTGCCCTGCACGTAGTTCTGGAGGAACACGGTGCCAGTCGAAGCGAGCTTGTCGAAGTTCGGGACCTCGGCGCGCGCCTTGGCGTTGAACGGGCGCAGGTGATCCGCACGGAGCGAGTCCATGATCACGAACACCACGTGCTTCGGTGGCTCGCCACGCTTGATCTCGGGTACGGTGCCAGGAACCACGAGTGCGGCGTTCGCGAGCGCGGATTGCGCGCAACCGGTTCCCTCGAGATCGAGGCGAATGGCCTTGCCCGACTGCGCGGAGAGGTCGACAGCCGAGCCGGTGCCGGTGAGCTTGCCCTCGGCGGTCGAGCCATCCTCGGCGGTGGCGAGCACGTTGATCGTGCAGCTGCCGTCGGTCAGATCGCCCGTCAGCTTCGCCTTGTCGGGGACCATCACGTACCAGGACAGCGCGGTGTCCTTCGGGAGGACGAGCGCCTTCTTGCCGGCGTCGTAGAACGCGGTCTGGCCGTCATCGCCGACGGCGGTCGCGCCACCGACCTGGATCCATGCGATCGACGCCTCGCTCGGCTTGGCGAACATCGACAGCTGGTTCTCGCCTTCCTTGAGCTGGCCGGCCGGAACGGTGACCTCGATCGTCGACCAGCCCTTCACGAGGTTTGCGTTGATGTCCTTGTTCTCGTTCACGCGCACGCTGAGCGCGCCGTCCTCCTTCGAGAACACGCGAGCGCGCACGGTGGGACGGCCGGCCTGCGCGGCGGTGAGCGGTACGAACACGCTCGCGCTCTTGCCGGTCATCTTCGCGACCTTGACCTCGCCCTCGGTCTGCCGCAGCTCCCACGCCTTCTTGCCGCCGCCCATCATGTTGCCGAATCGCATGTACTTCGCGAACGCTGCCGATCCACCGGGGATCAGGAGGCCGCCGCCACGGGTCAGGTGGGCCGAGAGGCGGTTGTCGACGAGCGAGTACACGGCGCGCTCGGGTCCGCGGGCCGCGGCCTTGGCGGGCGGCGTGGCCTGCTTGTCATCGGGGCGTGCGACGGTCTTGTCACCGGGCGTCGCGGGGGCGCCACCCTCGGCGACTTTTGCCGGCGATGATTCCTGGGTGCTCTTGCCGCATGCGCCCCCGAGGAGCGCGAGCGCAAGAGTGGCGACGGACAGACGGTGAGTCATCGCCGGAACGTATGTGTCCGGAGGATCGCCGTCAAGAAGTAGGAGATCGGGGGGATCCCTGGCGGATGCGCCAGCCGTGCGCGTAGACATTGGCCCGAGTTTCTCGGACGAACCCGACGAGGGCGACATTGAATCGCTCGGCCAGCTCGATCGCGAGCGAGCTCGGCGCCGAGACCGACGCGACGATTGGCACGCCGAGCATGATCGCCTTCTGGACCAGCTCGTAGCCAGCGCGGCCCGACAGCACGAGCACATGCGCACTCGGCTCGAGCTTCGCCTCGAGCGCCCAGCCGACCAGCTTGTCGACCGCATTGTGGCGACCCACATCCTCGCGCGCGGCGACCAGCGCTCCGCTCGTGGTGGACAGACCGGCGCCGTGGAGACCGCCGGTCGCGGCAAACACGGACTGGGAAGCGCGAAGGAGCTCGGGGAGCATCGCGATCACGCCGTGTGCGATCGTGGTGTCTGCGCTGACCTCCGTCGCGCGCAGCTCGAGGTCGGCGATCGCCACGCGCCCGCACACGCCGCACGCCGCGGAGCTGAGCAGGCCGCGGCCGGCGAATGCAGCGGGATCGAGATCGAGGTCGACCGCGTCCTCGTCGACCTGGGTCGCCACCGCGACGAGGGACTCCGCATGGAGCAGCCCGCGCACGAGCTCGAGATCGTGCCCTGGCGTGCGCATGATCGTCGCGACCGGAGCGCCGCGTGCCCGCAGCTGGAGTGGTGCCTCGACGACGACGCGATCGCGGTCTTCCCTGCGACGATCGCCGTCGAGTCGCTCGATCGAGACCTCGCGGATCTGGCTCACGACGGGAGCTTAGTACGGACTGCCGAGAACGGGTGTTAAGGTCCCCGCCGTGAAAGACCGCGTTTTCCGCGATCCGGTGCACGGCCTGATCGAGTTCAAGGGCGTCGACCGGCCGATCGCGGAGCTGCTCGAGACCCACGCGATGCAGCGGCTACGCCGGATCAAGCAGATGGGCTTTGCGTGGCTCGTGTATCCGGGCGCCGAGCACTCGCGGTTCGGTCACGCGCTCGGTGCGTTCCACATCGCGCAGCGGGTGACGCGGCGGCTCGACCTCGATCCGGCCGTCGCGCGCCACGTCAAGGTCGCGGCGCTGCTCCACGATATCGGGCACGGTCCGTTCTCTCATGCGTGGGAGCACGTGTTCGCCGGTCATGATCACGAGCGCTGGGGCGCGCGGATCGTC
>JAYUYE010000727.1:0-8743 GCA_043752985.1 Myxococcales bacterium | reverse complement strand
GGCCGAGCGAGCGCTGCATGCGCGCGGCGAGATCCGCCGCCTCCCACTGTGAGGAGCCGCGCTCGACGTCATCGAGCATGTGCGCGATCTCCGGGTCGAGATTGTCACGCGTGGTCTGCGTGTCGCTGCGGAGTGCGCGGCCATCGACGTCGACACCACGTGGAGTCAGTACGAAGGTCTCATAACCACGCTGCGTGCGCGTCGGCGACGCGTTGGCGTGGATGCTGATGAACAGATCCGCGGGACTCTTGACCGCCGCGACCATGCGCTGGCGCAGCGTCAACGTGCGATCCGTGGTGCGCGTCAGCTCGACTCGCACGCCCTGCGCGCGCAGCCGGACCGCGACCAAGTTGGAGATCGCGAGGGTCACGCGCTTCTCCAGCAGGCCATGACCCTTCGTGCCGGCGTTGGACCCGCCGTGGCCGGGGTCGAGCACGACGACCTTGGGCACCGGAGCGGCGTCTGCGCGCGGACTGGCGGCCAGGATCCCGAGCAGCACCACGGCAGTCGATCGGAGCACCACATGTAGGATAGGCCGGGGTGCGGGTAGTGGGGCCAGTTCTTGGCGACGTCCTTGACGCAACTTGTCAATACAGCTACGTTTTTTGGAAGGCCCGGGGTTGGACACGCTTTCGCGAATCACCGCCCTCCACGTCCTGGTTCTGACCAGTGTGCTGGAGGTCGCGATCAACCGGGTCGCGGTCCCGATGCTGCGCCCGCTCAAGGGCTCGCCGCCCACGTGGCACACGGTGCTCGATTACTCGGGCCTGTTCTTGTTCTACTTCACGGGTGTGCTCGCGGCGCTGGTGATCGCGCAGCGCTGCGTCCAGGTGTTCACCCAGCGGACCAGCGTTCGCGATGTGGCGGCCCATGGCGTCGCAGGGCTCGCGATGCTGCTCGCCGCGGTGCCGCTCGTGGTCGCCGCCCCGGGCGAGCTTAGCCTCGTGCTCGAGTTGCTGTTCGCCATCGCGGTGATCGCACTGATCTCCACGGCGGTCGGCAAGGACCGTGATCTCGGGATCCAGATCGGGCTGCCGATCGTCGCGGTGCCGCTCTTGTTCCATACGGCGAACGTCCTCGGTGCACGGTTTTTGTGGCCAGACGCGACGTTCGATGGTCCGGGGCTCATGATCGCGCGGGCGGGCGTGGTCGCGCTGTGTCTCGCTGCGCTGCTGTCGCCGTACTGCTTCGCGCCGCGGCCGTTTGCGACCGCGGTGACGAGGCCAGGTCCGGTCATTGCGGCGATGGCGATCGCGTCGGCCGGTGCGATCCTCGCGCGGTTCTACTACCCCGTCGTCGCGAAGGGGGCGTCGCTCGCGATCGGCATCGAGATGAGTCAGAGCCAGGCCGATCCACGCCTCGCGCTGTATCTGCTCGCGGTCGCGACGCTGGCGTGGACGCTCGCGTCGACGCTGGTCTCCCGGAGTGCGATGCGGCGCCGCGTCGGTACCGGGCTCGTGCTCCTGCTGCTCGGCGGCTACGGCTTTCGGTGGCCGCACCACTACATGCTGCCGCTGCTCGGGCTGATGTTGATCGTCGATGCGGTACGCAACGTTCGCGATGAGGAGCTGTCGGCGATTCCGATCTCGAGCGAGACGCCGCCGATTCCAGATTCGACGTGGGCGACCTACATCGGCTCGGTGACCCAGGCGCTACGGAACATGCTCGGCGATGTCCACAGCCTGACCACGCGTGGTGACGGTGGGCTGATGTCGTCGGTGATCGTCGGCGTGGCGAACGGGAGCACCGTGCGCGTGCGAATCGAGCGCATCGAGGGCAGCGTCCTCGCATGCGACGTCGTGATCGGTCGCGAGATCGACGAGCTGCGCGGTTCGTCGTTGACGCTGTGGGCGATTCCCGCGCGCCAGCTCGGCGCGAATCCCCCCGGACCTCCGGCGGCTCCGCTGTTCAAGACCGGGGACGAGCCGTTCGACGAGCGGTTCAAGACGCGCGGTAGCGCCCGCGCGTTCTCGCAGTTGTTCGATCACGAGCTCAAGATCCGCGCGGTGACCACGCTCGATGGCTGGCTCGCGTACTGGGAGAACGAATCGCTGCGCTACCGCGTATATCCCGGACGCGGCGCGCCTCTCGATCATCCATTGCCGCTCTCGGATCTCGCGATCGGACGCTCGGCGACGCAGGTGGATCGGCTCGTCGCGGTGGTCCAGCTGCTCGTCGAGATCGCCGCACGCGGTGTCAAGTCGCCTCCGGCCGTCGAGCCGAGCGAGCTCGAGCTCTCGTGAAGCTCGCGGTTGTCGTCGTCGCGCTCGCGAGCTGTGTTCCACCCCCGAACGGCGGCACGCATGTCGCCGAGTGGATCGGCGATACCAGCTCGTTTGGCGCGATGCCGGCCCCGCGCGTGCCGACGCTCGCGGAGCGCTACGCCGCAACAGCGACCAAGATCATCACCGCGGCACGCGCCGATCGCGGTGCGTACACCAAGCTCGCGCATCTCACGGATCGAATCGGGCACAGACTGTCTGGCTCACCCGAGCTCGAGCGCGCGGTTGCGTGGGCGGCGCAGGCAATGAAGGACGACGGGTTCGAAGTCCGTACCGAGAAGGTGATGGTTCCGCACTGGGTGCGTGGCGCCGAGGAAGCCGCGCTGGTCACGCCAATCGTTCGGCCACTCCGCATCCTCGGGCTCGGCGGGACCATCGCGACACCCAAGGGCGGAATCACCGCACCCGTCGTCGTGATCAGGGACTGGAAGGAGCTCGAGACCAAGGCCGCGGCGATCAAGGGCGCGATCGTGCTCTACGACGTCGCGATGCCGGTGTACTCCGTGGACAAGGGATCCGGGTACGGCGACGTCGTGCCATACCGCGGTCGCGGCGCCTCGCGAGCCGCAAAGCACGGTGCGGTGGCGGTCCTCGTGCGATCCGTGACGGCCCACAGCCTGCGGACGCCCCACACCGGCGCGATGGGATACGACCCCGAGCAGCCGAAGATCCCGGCGGCCGCCGTCACCGTCGAGGATGCGATGCTGATCGCACGGCTCGCGGCGCAAGGACCGGTCTCCGTCCGGCTGAAGCTCGACGCACAGCAGCTGCCAGATGCGGAGTCGGCCAACGTGATCGGCGAGCTCCGTGGCAGCGAGAAGCCCGACGAGATTGTCGTGATCGGCGCGCACCTGGATTCGTGGGATGTTGGGCAGGGCGCCCACGACGACGGCGCGGGCTGCGTGTCGATGATGCAGACGCTCACGCTGCTCAAGGGGCTCGGACTCGTCCCGAAACGGACGATCCGGGTCGTGCTGTTCACGAACGAAGAGAATGGCGTGCGTGGCGCGAAGGCCTACGCGAAGGACCATGCCGCAGAGCTCCCGCGCACCGTGTTCGCGCTCGAGAGTGACGCGGGAGGATTCTCGCCGCGTGGCTTCGGCATCAAGGCGAGCAAGCCGGATGTCCAGGCGCGTGTGATCGCGCGGATGAACGACATCATCACGCTCATGGCGCCGCTCGGTGTCGCGCGCATCATCCCCGACTGGAGCGGTACCGATGTCGAGCCGATGGTGCCCGCCGGCGTTCCGACCGGGGAGATGTTCACCGACGGCCGCACGTACTTCGACATCCACCACACCGACGCGGACACGCTCGACAAGGTTGACCCCGCACAGCTCTCCGATGGCGTGGCGGCGATTGCTGTCCTCGCGTACGTGCTCGCAGATCTACCTGACCGTATCGACGCACCGTGACGCTGGTTGATCTGGGCGCGCGCGCTCTCGAAGCGCCGCTCGTGGTGCGCGAGCTATTTCGACCGCTCGATGCGATCATCGTGCTCGGCGCACCGCTCGGTCCCGGCGATTCACTGACGCCGGTGCTTGCCGAGCGTGCAGCCGCGGCGGCCGCGCTGTGGCGGGCAGGCGGTGCGCCCTTTGTGATGACCAGCGGCGGGATCACGCACGGTGCGGCGCGCGCGGAGGCTGACGTCGTCGCCGACGCGGTTCGTGGGGACGGTGTGACAGAGGTCCTCGTCGAGAATCGATCGCGGACGACCCGCGAGAACGCGCTGTTCACGTGGGAGCTGCTTCGCGAGCGTGGCGTGCGCAGCGTGTGGCTCGTGACGCAGCCGTTCCATGGTCGCCGCGCTGCGCGGCTGTTCCGCGCCGTCGGGTTCGCCGCGCATGCGTGGCACATCGAGGACAGCCTGCAGTACCGCGACCGCACGAAGGCATTGCGCTGGCTCGTCCGCGAGTACGCAGCGTGGGCGGCGCTCTACGTGCGCGGCGGTCGCTAGCGCAGGATCAGCTGAAGCTCGACGGCCGGCGAGGGCGCGACCGGGCCGATCGCGGTCTCGATCCGATCCTCGGCGACGCCCTGGTCGATCAGGTGCCACTTCACGGCGTCGGTGCGGCGGCGCGCGAGATCCTCGCCACCCGCGGTCTCGGGATGGCCGAGGATGCGAATCCGCACGACCTTGTGCTTCCGCATCATCCGCTGCATGGGACCGAGCGCGGTCTTCGTCTTGTCGGTGACGCGCGCGCGGTTCGCCTCGAAGGTGAACGCGACCGCGAGCGCGCCGGTGACCTCCGGCGGGACCTGGTCGGGACAGCCATCGTCCTCGGCGAACCCATTGCGGGTCTCGGGGACGAGAGGGCACGCGTCACGCGGATCTTCGATGCCGTCGCCATCGTTGTCGAGCTCGGGACAGCCATCGGAGTCCTCGAACTGATCGAGGTCCTCGGCCTGGCTCGGACACTTGTCGGCGTCGCCTACGATCAGGTCCGCGTCTCCGTCTGCCTCCGGGCAGCCGTCGTGATCGGCGATGCCGTTCGTGGTCTCGCTCGCCGTCGGGCACGCATCGAGGCGGTTCGGCAGCCCGTCGTTGTCGGTGTCGCCCTCGTCGATCCGAGGCTGCGGGGGGGGCGGTGGAAGCGGCAACGCGACCCGCTTCTTGGTCGGTAGATCGAAGCTCGTCGAGAGGCCGAACTGGGCCTCGAACACCGACGCCACCCAGTGATCTTTACCGGCCATGACGCCGTGGCGCAGATCGACGCGAATCTGCCAGCTCGAGGAGACCGGGATCGAAACCCCGACGCCCCAGTAGAACACCGGGTCAGTCTCCTTGCGCATGAACGGCGACTCCGACGCGACGGTCGCGCCGCCGACGCCCGCGAGCAGGTGCGGATGTGCGTTGCGTGTCCCGAGCAGCTGGACGCGGCCGTGTGCGCGCCAGCCCAGGATCGGCGAGTAGTACTGCCTGCGCGCGTCCATGCCGCCGAGCGTGGTGCCCGTGTAGGCCGACGTGAACAGCAGCTCGCCCTCGATGCCGAACCGCATCCGGAAGTCGCCGATCCGCGCGGCATCGGGCTCGACGAGCACGTGCATGCGAGCGCCAATCAGCGGCGCGGTGCCGGGCGATTGCTCGGGCGCCCACGAGTCACCGAGCTGATTGTCGTCGCCGAGGTAGCCGACTCCGACGAAGCCGCTCGCCTCGAGGCGCGGATCCGCCGCCGCCGCCGCTGCCGATGCGGCAAGCCCGACCGCAACAACGACCCCCTGACGCACGCAGCGCATCATAACCCAACGCGCCCTTGTACTGGTGCGGAGTGTGGAGGCAAGCTTGCCGGGCGATGCTCACCTTCAGCACGAATCCCGACGTCGCCGAGCAGCAGATGAACGCGATCATCTTCTACCTCACGGCTTTCGGGTACATCGATGGCGAGTTCGACTTCACCGAGAAGACGTTCGTCCGGATCTACATTCGCCAGCTCGTCACCGCCCGCGCGAAGACGGCGATGCCCGACGCCGACGACAAGACTCGAGATGAGATCGTCAACAAGTTTGTCGGCCACTTCCACGAAGTGTTCGAGCAGATCGATCGGAGTGTCAAAGAATTGTTCACCGAGGCAGTCGCCGACGGTGAGGACGTCGAGCAGTTCGTCTACTCGAAGCTCAAGCTCCGCAGCTACGAGATCTTCCAGACGTTCGAGCGCGACAACCAGCTCGAGCTGCTCTCGACGATCGACGAGCTCATCTACGCGGACGGAAGCGTCCATCCGGCCGAGGCGAAGTTCCGCAAGGAGCTCGAGGCACTGCTCGACTCGACGTCGACCCTGCTGTCCTCGGACATCGAGATCCTCCGCGACCAGAGTCAGGTCTCGATCGCGGATGCGACCGACAAGAAGACGCAGCACGAGAACCACCCGTTCTTCGCCGCGTTCGAGCAGCACTACTCGGCGGATCCCGAGCGGATCGGCAAGCAGATCACGGCCGACTTGAATCTCATGAAGCGGTTCGTCGACAAGCTCGGTGAGCAGCGACTCAAGGGCACGAACAAGCTGACCGGCCGCACCACGATCGCCGACTTCACGGGCGAGGAGCCGTTCCTCGACGGCCATGTCTACGTCCACCCGGCCAAGCCCGACCAGGTCTATGACATCACCGTTCTCGGTGATCTGCACGGCTGCTACAGCTGCCTCAAGGGCGCACTCCTCCAGGCGGACTTCTTCGCGAAGCTCGAGGCGTGGAAGCTCGACAAGAAGAAGCCCGAGCCGAAGCTGATCCTCCTCGGCGACTACATCGATCGCGGTCGGTTCAGCTACAACGGTGTGCTGCGCGCGGTGATGCAGCTCTATCTCGCGGCGCCGGAGCACGTGTTCCCGCTGCGCGGCAACCACGAGTACTACATCGAGTATCGCGGCCGGATCTACGGCGGCGTGAAGCCTGCCGAGGCGATCAACACGCTGATCGGTCACATGCCCGGTGAGGTGTTCGCCGAGTACATGAAGATGTTCGAAGAGCTGCCGAACATGCTGTTCTTCGACGACCTGATGTTCGTCCACGCGGGCATCCCGCGCGACGTCGATATCAAGGGCAAGCTCACCGATATGGCGGCACTCAACGATCCGGACATCCGGTTCCAGATGCTGTGGAGCGATCCGTCCACGGCGGACTACATCCCCGACGACCTGCAGGCGCAGAATGCGCGGTTCCCGTTCGGCAAGCTGCAGTTCGAGGCGTTCATGCAGAAGCTCGGCTGCTCGATGCTCGTGCGTGGGCACGAGAAGGTCGATTCGGGGTTCCGGCCGATGTACAGCGATGCGACGTCGCTGATCACGCTGTTCTCCGCCGGCGGCGCGGACAACAACGACCTGCCCGAGGACTCGAGCTACCGCACGGTCACGCCGATGGCCGCCACGATCCGGCTCGAGAACGGCACCGCGCAGGTCACGCCGTGGCCGATCGACTACGCGCGGTTCAACGATCCGAAGCGCAACCGGTTCTTCGCATCCCCGCCCGAGATCGAGCACAAGGTCGGCTGATCACAGCTTGTCGAGCTTCCGCACCGGGCCGGTGTTGATATCGGTCGCATGCGGCAAGAGCTGCTTGAGGTGCCAGCGCTGGGTGTGCACCAGCGTGCTCGCCTCGACCTGCGAGGTGTTCCGGCTGACCGAGAGCACGACCACGTTGACGACCTGCGCGGTCAGTGTGAAGCCGACGATCAGTGCGGTGCTCAGCGGCGTGAGTCCGAGTGCCGGCGCGGTCAGGATCAGCGAGCCATCCGTGAACTCCATCGTCCGCGGCAGCACGCCGGCAAGCTCGAGCCCGATCACGCCGAGGAATGGGACCACGAAGCCGAGCACTGGCCAGCCCCAGTGGAACTCGCTCGGCTGAGACAGGAAGCCGGCGATCGCGCCGACCATGAACAGCGGCATCACGATCAGCGGTCCGAACAGCAGGCCCGTCATCACGAACATGGCGCTGCTCAAGATCAGGAGCAGCACGAGCGCGCCGCCGCGCGGGGCGACCTCGGTCTTGCCGATCTGGCGAACCAGCAGCCAGCTCGCGAGGCACACGGTCGATGAGGCGACCACGGGCCAGTAGGCGCGGATCGGCAGCGCGAACAGGATCAGCGAGATCACGAACGCGCTGAAGTAGCCGGACTGCGCGCCCTGAACGATGCGCTGCCGGGTGCGCGCCATCTCCTGCTCCCGCGAGACGATCGCCTCGGCCGCCACCTTGTCCGGCGCGCCCAGCATCAGACGCCCGACGATCTCCTGCGCGAGCGCATTGGCCGGGTCCACGGCGAGCGCGCGTCCGGCCTCGCGCATGGCAGTGGCGCGGTCCTCGTCGCGTTCGCTGCTCATCGCGGCGCGCGCGGCGCGTGCGTGCTGTTCGGCGAGCTCGCGGCGGCGTCCGAGGTCGCGATCTCCGTCGAGGTAGGCCTGGATCGCGTCGGCGACCTGGCGCGCGGTGGGCCGCTCGCCGGGCGTCGCGGCGGTGGTGCGTGCACACAGATCGTCGAGCTCGGGCGGGATCTCTGCCGACTTGGTCGACGGACGGTGCCCGTGCGTCGTGATCGTCGCGCTGATTCCCGCCAGCCCGCAAGGCAGGGCGGGCGCACGCGCCAGGATCTCGAACAGGATGCAGCCGAGCGCGAACACATCGGTGCGTGAATCGACCCGGTCGCCGCGCGCCTGCTCGGGCGACATGAAGCCGGGGGTGCCAAGCAGATCGCCGACGTTCGTGTAGCCAACGTCATCGCCGGACAGCGGCGCCACCTCCGGCATGGCATCGCGGTCGTCGGCGAGCCGCGCGAGCCCCCAGTCGAGGACGTACGCCTCGCCGAAGTCACCGAACATGAGGTTCGCCGGCTTGAGGTCGCGATGAATCACGCCACGGGTGTGCGCGAACTCGGTCGCCAGGCAGATATCGACGAGCCGGGTCAGCAGCATGCGTCGGGGCCAGCGTGCGGCGACGTCGGGTTCGGTGGATGCGAGCACGTCGGCCAGCGTGGT
>JAYUYE010000726.1:0-3578 GCA_043752985.1 Myxococcales bacterium | reverse complement strand
TGCCACCGCGTTCGATGGCGACCGAGTAGGCATCGATCGCTTCCTCGAGCTTGCCGAGCATCATGTACGTCTCGGCGAGGTTGCCCCAGACTTGCTGCATCGAGACCATCGTCAGGCCGTCGGAGCGATCGAGGATCGCGTTGTAGTCGCGCATCGCGCCCTCTAGATTGTTCTTCGCATCCTTCGACGAGGCCTCGACGAGCTTGGTGCGCAGGATCGCGCGACTGAACAGTGCTTCGCCAAGCCGCGGGTCGAGCGGCGCGCGCTTCTCGAACTCATCCCAGGCGACCACCGTCTCCTTGGTCCGTTCGACGTTGAAAACGCCGCGTGACGGGCAGGTAGCCGGGCGAATCATGTTGAGGCCACGCGGTTCGCAATCGGTGAAGAAGCTCTCGAGCACGCTCGCGATCCGGAAGTACGGCTCGGCGCTCGTCGGCACGACCGCGGCGGCTTCTCGATATGCGCGGATCGCTTGATCGATCAGCGAGCTCGTCATGCTCGCAGGCTGTGCCTTGGCCCCCGCGCGCTGGGCAAGTTGATCACCGGCCTGCATCGCCGACTCGAACCGATCCTTCGTCGAATCCGTCGTGTCGATCGCACGCTGCCAGACGTCCGCATGCGCGGGCGCGCTGGCGAGGCAGAGTGCGAGGAGCAGGGCGCGGGTCATGGGTGTTGGGGCGTGAGCTTGAGCGGCGCGGGCTTCGTGAGCTTGGGAGGCGGCGGAGGGTTCTTGCGGTGCGCGTCGATCGCGCGGACGTGGCCGAGGGCGCGGTCTCTCCACGGAGTATCACCCGAGGCGGCGTAGAGGGCGAAAGAAGCGCGGGCCTCGACGTACTGGTCCATCGCCTCGTAGAGCAGTCCCTGGTAGTAGTGCTGATCCTCCGCAGGAGAAAATCGCATGGTCGCGATCATGTTCTGCACCTGCGTGCTGAACGAGTGCTGGAGCACCGACTTCATGCGATCGAGGACCTCGAACGCGGCGCTGCGCTGCTCGTCGCGATCGTAGATCAGTGCGAGCGTGAACGCGGCGAGCGTGAGCTCCTGCGAGTAGAACGACATGCTTTGCACGGGCATCGCATTGACGAGCGTGTCCACGGCAGCGGTGACCTCGCCGCGCGCCGCGAGGGCGTTCGCGAGGTGCGCGAGGGCCTGCGCCGACTCCGGCTTGAGCGGGCCCTGCGCGAGACGGAGCCAGCGGATCGCGGCATCGCGATCGCCGAGGCGCAGGTAGACCGAGCCGAGCCGGCCGACCGCGTCGAGGTTCGCCTTGTCGGGGCCGGCGATCTGGATCGCGGCCTTGAGCACCTCGATCGCCTCGCGCGTCTTGCCGATCTCGTCGGCGGCGCGGCCGAGCAGCACGAGGATCTCGATGTTGTCGGGCGCCAGCTTGCGCGCGTAGCGCAGCATCCCGTAGGCGTCCTCGAAGTAACGCATGCGCTGCTCGACGGCCCACTCGGAATCACTCTGCAGCGCGTCGTCGGCGATCCGGATCCCGTTGCGCGCGCCGCTCAGGATCTTCTTGACCTCCTCGGCGTGGGGCTCGACCACGTCGCGCCAGAAGTCCCCTTCGGTGACCGTGGGGCCGCGCGACGGGTCCACCGCAGGCGTCGCCTCGCTGGATCCAGCGGCGAGGGAAACCACGACGAGCCACGACCAGCGCACGCTCAGGAGTATGCCGGCCAGGGACGGAGGCCGCCAGCATCGGCTGCGATCGGGGCCGAAGGTCCCCATGTGGGGTCCAGTGGCCGCCGCGGGGACCTCGAGACCCCGCTCAGGATCGGACGGAATCCACAAGATTTCGCGAGCTTGACCCTGCCGAGCGGGTGGCCCGTGACTTGCTCGAATTCTCTCCGTGGATCGAGGAGTCATCGCGACGGCAACCGAGCTGTTCGACTGCCGTCACTTTCCAGGGGTCGTCGCGGTCTGCACCGACGCCCTCGAAGGGGAGCCTGAGTGCGTCGAGATGCTCGTGATGCGAGCCCGCGCCTACATCGGTCTGCGCCGCGACCTCGATGCACAGGCGGACCTCCGCGACATCATCCGGCTCGCTCCCCAGTGCGGTCTCGCATACCGGTTGCTCGGCGAGCTCGCCGCCCGCCGTGACGAGAACGAATCCGCCGGAATCTTCTTTCGCGAGGCGCTCCGCCTCGATCCCGATGATCAAGCCGCCGCCGACTGGCTGCAGATCGTCGACTCCTCGATCCGTCCTGCCGGGTCGGTAAAAAAAATCCCGGTTGCCGCGACGGGACGGTTTCCTGTCACCCGCGCTCCCGTCGAACGCGGCCGCACCGCGACGGGCGACGAGCCCTCGCATCGCACCGTCAGCTCACCCGCACGCAGTGAGCGTCCGGGCAGCCAGCCGCGGTTCGCGCGTGGCACCGCGTCGCCCGATCGCGACGAGCGCCCGACCAAGCCGTTCCCGCGTGGCTCCGAGCGCGAAGGCAATCTGTGGAAGACGCCGGCGCCCGCGGCGGTGCGCCAGCCGACCGTCAGCCTGATCCCGTCGACGCCGCCGCCCCTGCCGCCGCCACCGAACCTCGCGCCGGTCGGTTACGGCAAGGAGCCGCCGCCGCCGCGCGTGACGATCGCCGGTCGCCCGCCGACGCAGCAGCCGCCCGCCGCGCCGACGAAGATCCCGAGCCGGCCGATCGCGCGCAGCTCGATGCCCGAGCTCCCCGGCTTCGGCGAGTACCTCGTGGGCGCAGGCATCCTGTCTCGCGAGCGCCTCCGCGCCGCGCAAGCGTATCAGCGCTCGATGAAGGTCCAGCTGTCGACTGCAATCGTCACGCTCGGACTCGCGACGCCGCAGCGCATCGAGTGGGCCTCGGTTGCGCATCAGTCGCAGCTCGCGCGCGAGCGCCAGCAGCAGGCCTAGGTCCGGGGAAGTTTCCGAGCGCCTCCCCGATCCTCGCGCGCCGGTGTTACCACCACGGGCCTGTGACGACGGAACGCCGCCTGCTGCTCGCTGCCGTGCTCGCATGGCTCGCGGTCGCCGTGCTCGGGCTCGTCCTCGGCCCGCCGCTCGGCCACGACGAGGCAGCGTTCGCGGTCTCTGCGCGCGGCGGTGGTCCCGCCTGGGTCTACCGCTCCGCGGGCGTCACCGAGGTCGCGCGGATCGGCGTGCTGCTCGGCGGCGAACCCTGGCAGCTGCGGATCACGAGCGCACTGCTCGGCACCTTGATCGTCGTCGGCGCCTACGCGGTCGGCACCGCCGCGTTCTCGGCGCGCACCGGCGCGTGGGCCGCCGCGGTGATCGCGGGCGCGCATCCGATGGCGCTGCGCGCATCCGAGCTGATCGGCGATCTGCCCGCGACCGGCTGCATCCTGCTCGGCATCGCACTCCTCGCCGGCGAGCTCGCGCGCGACGACGGTCCGCGCTGGCGGCTCGTGCTCGCCGGACCCGTGTTCGCACTGGCGTTCTATCTGCGCTACGCGAGCGCACCGGTGATCGGCATCGCGGGACTCGCGGCCGCAGCACTGTGGTGGCGCGCGATCGTGCGCCGCCCGCTGCCGGTGCTCGCGGCGTTCGCAGCGTTCGTGATCCTCCTCCTGCCTCACGTCCTCCAGTCGCTCGCGGC
>JAYUYE010000725.1:0-3578 GCA_043752985.1 Myxococcales bacterium | reverse complement strand
TGCTTGGCAACGGTCGCCTTGATCGAGGTCTCTCCGCCGTCCTTGAGATGCGCCTCGGCGAGCGCGTAGCGCTCCTTGTAATATGCGATGAGGTACGGGAAGTACCACTCGACATCGTTGCGGGTCTCGAGCGCGGTCTTGGTGCGCGTCGTCGAGCCGGGATAGCCGGTGACCATCACGAAGTCGCCGGGCTTGACGCCCGCACTCGACACCTTGAGAAAGTGCTTCGGGTGGAACGGAACGTTGTCGGCCGAGTAGTCGGCAGGCTTGCCATTCTTGCCGACGTACGCACGATAGAACGAGAAGTCACCGGTGTGGCGCGGCCACGCCCAGTTGTCGACTTCACCGCCGTAGTTGCCGACCGAGCGAGCCGGCGCGTAGACGAGGCGGACATCCTTGATCTCGAGGTTCTCGATCAGCAGGTACATGCCGCCGCGGTAGTACGACTTGACGTCGCAGCGGAGCTCGGGGCGATCCTTCTCGCACGCGGCGAGCTGGGCCTTGAGGCGCTTCTCGAGCTCCTCTTTGCGCTTGGTCGGGTCCTTGATCGCCTCGAGACCATCACGCATGCCCTTCGTGACGTCCTTGAACGCCTGCGCGACGAACACCCGCTGCGATGGGCCGGCGCTCGGCTCTTCGGCGCGGGTCTTCGCGAGGAAGCCGTTCTCGACAAGGTTGGTCTTCTCGGTGCTGTTGTGCTGGAGCGCACCCTGCACGCAGTGATGGTTCGTTACGATCAGACCATCGCCCGACACGAACGAAGCCGTACACCCACCAAGCGACACGACGGCCGCGAGCGGCGCGGCGAGCGGATCGGAGAGAACACTCGCGTCCATCGCGACGCCCATCTTCTTGAACGTCTCGACGTGGCCGGCCAGCGACATCTGCTGCGGAAGCCACATGCCGCCAGAGTTCGAGTGGGCGAGTCGGAACGGGAGGTTCGGATCGGCTTTCGCGGGCGCAGTCGGCATCGCTGCCGGCGTGCCCGACACGGTCTCGTGACGATCGCCGAGCGTCTCGGTCGGAGTGGTCTTGCCGCCGCACGCGCTGGCGAGCAGACCGAGGAGGATCGCATTCCTTTTCATGCCGGCGGCATACCAGAGATCCCCCGGCCCGGTCCGTCATCACTCGATGACAGACCGGAGATGCGCGGTTCACGCGACGTGCCTGCGACGCCTGCGACAGCGTCACGGGTGACGGAGATTCGGCGGTAGGAACCACTGGACTACCAAGTTATTTCCCGGAGACTTCAGCACCTTGGAGAACTGGTCCAACCATTGTTCACGCCAGCGGCTCTCGACCCTGGCGCTCACCGGGTCCGTCGCTGCGGCGGAGGGCCAGCGGCCATCCATCGTCGGCTACGTCGCTGCGAACCTGAACCCCGATGCGGCGAGCTCGACCGAGGCCGCCGCCGAGGTGTGTCGCCTACGTGTTCTGATCGTCAGGGCGCGACGCACGCCGCGTTGAAGTCCGAGAACGAACACGCGTGCTCGATGCAGACGGCATAGGGTCCGCACTCCGCCGCGACATTGCAGAAGCCGCCCTCGTCGTAGATCGGGTAGCACGTGCCTGCGGAGCACCACAGCGAGGCGTCGCACGTACCGATGTCGATGCCGCACGCTCCACCCACGACCGCAACCGGGAGCCCCGTGCACGCACCCGACGCGCAGCCCGCGCTCGCGAACCATTCGCAGTGCGGCTCCGATCCATCGCCACCCACCCACGTCGTGCACGGCTTGCTGGTCTTGGCGAGCACGGTGCACACACTGTCGCTGCACGAGGACTGGTACTGGCTGCAGTCACTATCGCGCTGACACGCTATGCCGATGTGACCCTCGAGTGGCTGACAGTGACCGCCCGCGCGGCAGATCAGACCCTCGCTGCACTGGAGGTCGCTCGAACACTGGCCGTTCTCGGGGATGTCCTTCGGCATGCACATGCCGGCCGAACAGATACCGGACTGGCATTCGATGCTACCGCTGCACACGGCACCGCTGCCCCCCTGGCTGACGCACAGGCCGCACGATCCGGTGCGCTTGCAGTACGCCGCACCACCGCACTCGTCATCGACCGAGCACGAACCGCCGGCGACCGTGTTGCCGACGACGATGTCGTTGCAGATCGCGGTCGCGGCGAGCCAGTCCTTGTAGAGCGCTGGCCGGCACTCGGTTTCCTTCAGCGCGTCGCGGCAGCGTTCGAGCACATCGGTCCTCGCGATCGCGATCGTGCCTGCTTCGAACAGCGGCGACAGCGTCGCGCGGCAGTTGTCCTCCAGGTACGAGGACGTGAACACCGAGCGGGTCTGCGCGATCCCGCAATGCTCGGAGACGACCAGCTGCAGCGTCCACACGCCGTCGCCAGCGGCGCACAGCTTGTCGAGATCGGAGGCCCCGCAGCCGGTAGCCAGGAAGACCAGAGAAAGCGACGCTCTGGGCAGGATCATCGGAGGCGTATATCAGTCATCCAGCATCGAGGCGAGGTTGCCGAAAAAGCTCTGGACCTCGGCGGCCGGAACCTTCTGGCGCGCCTCCTCGGCGATGTCGCGAACCTCCAAGAGGTCCTCGGGGATCTCGAGGAGGAACCGTGACGGTGTGCGCGGGACCGAGCGGCCGCGTGAGACGCGGGTGCACGAGCGCGTGAGGTAGAGCTTGCGCTGAGCACGCGTGATGCCGACGTAACACAGCCGCCGCTCCTCGCTGATGTCGGTCGCGTGATCCGCATCGGTCGCGTCGGTGGCCTGCGGCTGCAGCGTTCGAATGTGCGGCAACAGCTCTTCCTCGAGACCGATCATGAAGCAGATCGGAAACTCGAGGCCCTTCGAGCCGTGCAGGGTGGTCAGCACGACCTTCGGACCGGGCGTCTTGTCTTCCTCATCCTTTGACTCGAGCGACAGCATCCGCAGGAACTCGGCGAGCTGCTCGCGGCCCTTGCCCTTGTCGGTGAACCGCTGCAGCGAACCAAACAGACCCTCGACGTTGTCGATCCGGCGCTGGGCGGCGGCCATGCTGCCCGACGCATGGCGTAGATCGTCGTAGAGCTTGATGTCCTCGATCAGCACGCGCGTCGCGCTGACCACGCTGTCGCCGGCCTCGATCGATGCACCGAGCTCTGACACCACGTGGATCAGCTCGAGGATTCCGTTGCGAGCCGCGCCGCGTAGATCACCGACGTCGACCGCGGGCGTCGCGCCGAGCGGATCCTCGTCGTTGGTCGACAGCATCGTCGTCATGCCAGGCAGCGTGCCGGTTCCGGTGACCGCGCCCTTGAGTGCATCCCAGAGCGATGCGTGCTTCGCGATCGCGGCAGTCGCGAGCCGCTCGACCGTGGTCGCGCCGATCCCGCGCGCCGGATAGTTGATGATCCGGCGCAGCGCGAGCTCGTCTCGGGGATTCAACGCGACGCGCAGGTACGCGATCACGTCCTTGACCTCCTTGCGCTCGAAGAACTGCTGGCCGCCGTACATGACGTACGGGATCGACGCCGTGCGCAGCTCCTCCTCGAGGATCTTCGCCTGGATGTTCGAGCGATACATGATCGCGATCGAGTCCCAGGTCCGGCCGTCCTTGTGGAGCTGATGG
>JAYUYE010000724.1:0-3579 GCA_043752985.1 Myxococcales bacterium | reverse complement strand
GCATCAGCGTCTTCGCCTTGTTCTGCGTGCCGGCCTGCCAGAGGTACTGGTTCGCGCGCTTCGCTGCATCGCTCAGACGCGCATCACGCAGCTCGAGTGCGGGCGTATCAAACGACGGCACGTCCGCCGCACTCCACAGCAGCTCGGGCATGCGATCCGGATCCGTCTTGCGAAGTCGTTCGCGGTCGACCTCGAACCCGATCGCGAGCGACGGCGGCAACGCATGCCGCCATTCCTCTTCGTCGAGGACGAGCAGCAACGCATACGCCTTCGACGTCGGCCTCATCCGCGCAACGACCCGCGGGACGAGCTCGAGCAGGCGACCGTAGATCACCTCGAAAAGCTGCGCCAGTGACTCGCCCTTCGCCGGCCGCCGGTACACCTCGGCGGTCTGGCCATCGTCGTACACCGACGCGATCGTCAGCAGCGCGCCATTCTTGTCCCATTGCAACAACCAGCCATTGCCCCAGTTCGTGACATCGACGCGTTCGAGCACCCCCGCGTTCCACACGTACCGTTGCGAGCCAGTGCGCTTGGCTTCCGCGGCGTACATCTCGTGGAGGAGCAACCTGCCCTCCGTATCGTGCGTGTAGCGATCGACGTTCATCAGCGTGCCGTCGCGCCGGAACCGATACGCAACGACGACATCGTCCCCCGTGGGTACAAACAGTTCCTCCTCGTGCCATCGACCGAGAAACCCGCTCCAGGTCCGGATCCGCGCGACCCGACCCACGGCGTCATAGCCGTAGTGCTTGGCGTCCTGGCTGGCCGCCGGCTGCTTGGCGAGCTTGCGACCACGCGAGTACTGGTTGCGCTCGAAGTAGTACGGCTCCGGGCTGGAGAGAGCATCGCTCGCCCACTGGCGAGACGCGACGCGCGCCTCGCACTGCTTCACGAGCGCGTTGAACGTTGCGGCGGTCGCCAGCGACTTCAGGGATGGGTTCTTCGAAGCCACGAGGGTGGAGCGAGTCTCGCACACGGCGCTTCCGTAACGTACGCGTCGCCGCAGCATCCAAGCCACGCATGTTCCAGCGCCGGTTCTTGCTCCGCTCGCGATGGACGGCCCTGCGGCCGCTCGCTCCGGGCGGCGAGCAGCACTTCGAGGTCGTGACCGTCAGCGGCGAGCGCGTCACGCTTCGCGCCGTGCTGACCCGGCGCAGTCACGAGCTCACAATCGACGACCTCGAGGACTCCGAGGCGTGGGCGCCGGGCTGGCGGTCCTTGCGCGACGCTTGACATTTCTCGTCTGGGTGAGTGTGCAGCGGGATAGGGTGTTGCGTGCACCGAACGCTCCTCGTGACCGTGATCGCCGGCTGCTCGCAGTCATCCGCTCCCGAGGACGCGGCCGCGCCTCGCATGTCGCACCTCACCTGGCGCTCCGAGGCCACGTTGCTTCGCGCGACAGGCATCGAGATCGACGCCGGCGGCCAGACCTTCATCACGGCGGGCAACGTCGACATCAATCCCGGGATGAATGCGCCGGCGACATACACCACCCTCGAGGCCACCTGGCGCGAGCACGGTGTCGAGATGCGGGTGAACATCTACCTCCACTCGGATGGCGTCGAGTGGTGGTCCGACGAGATCCGACACTACGACGGTGCGGTCCAGGGCGACTGGATCACCTATCACGGTGACTACTTCAGGGCCCCGAGGGACATGCCGTTCGTCGGCAGTCTGCAGCTGGCAACCCTCCGGCTGCAGGACGTCTTCATGACGTCGTTTCTGGGCATCACCTGCACTGGCGAGCCGTACTCCGTGACCGCGTTCCTGTCGGTCCTCGAGATGACGGCCGGCGGGAACTTCCGTCTGCCGATGCGCCTGTACGACGCGACCTGCACCGAGATTGGCGTGCCGCCAGGGAGCCGCATCGAATGGAGCGTCGATGATCCTGCGATCGCGACGGTCCGGACCACCCAGGAGGGCTTCACGTCGGCGGGTGACTTTACCGCCCTCGCGGCCGGCAGCACGATGGCCACGATCACCCTGCGCAATGCAACGGGGGACGATGTCGCACACCAGCGGCTACCGGTGATCGTGTCGTCGCCTTGAGGGTGCGACTACCGGCGAAGTGGGCGCGTCCGGACCGGTGAGCAGCGGCGCGTCGGGTCCGACGCGCTGGGATCGCAGCTTCTATGTTCGATATCACCGTGACGTTCGGCAAATGATGTTCGACGAAACAACGACGCTGGTCCTCCTCGCGATGGGCGCGTTCCTCGTGTGGTGCTGGTGGCTGCACGACCGGCGGACCGAGCTGTTCTACGTCTCGGTTCGCGCCGGCCGCGTCCTCGTGGTGCGCGGCCGCGTGCCGACCGCCCTGCTCCAGGACCTCGCCGAGATCGTGATGGACCCGATCGTGAGCAGCGGCACGATTCGCGTGTTCCGCGGCGAGCACGGCGCGGAGCTGAGCTGCAGCGGTGATATCGCGGACGGTTCCGAGCAACGGATGCGCAACACGCTGCACGTGTACCCGATGTCGAAGCTGCGCCACGCCCTGCCCGTTCCGCGGCCGACCTTCGGTCAGATGGTCGGAATCGCGTGGCTCGCGTGGATGTTCGATCGCCGCGACCTGCAGTGATCCGGCGCTAGGCGCGGGCCGTCGATCGCTTCTGCGGCTTCGCGGCTTCGGCGAGCAGCTCGGCCGCGTGGGCCTTGGCCTTCGACGTCGCGTGGCCGCCGAGCATGCGCGCGAGCTCGTCTTTGCGCGCCGCCGGCGAGAGCTTGCGGACGTGGGTCTCGGTGCGGCCGGCGACCTCCGTCTTCTCGACATGGAAGTGATGGTCCGCGAACGCCGCGATTTGCGGCAGGTGCGTGACGCACAGGACCTGGCGGCCGCGATCTCCCGAGCCGCGATCGGCCGCGACCGCGCGGATCTGCGCACCGACGACCTGGGCCGTGGCGCCGCCGATGCCGGTGTCGACCTCGTCGAAGACGTAGGTCGCGCATTCGTCGGCGCGGCGGAGGGAGAGCTTGAGCGCGAGCATGATGCGCGACAGCTCGCCGCCCGACGCGACCTTGGTCAGCGGCCGCGTGTCCTCCCCCTTGTTCGACGCGAGCATCAGCTCGATGCGATCCGCGCCGGTGGGCCCGAGGGCGCGCTCCTCGATCTCGACGGACAGGCGAGCCGAGCCCATGCCGAGCTCGGCGAGCGCACCGCCGACTTCCTTCTCGAGCTTGCGCGCCGCCTTCTTGCGGGTGGCCGTGAGGACGGCGGCTGCGGACAGCGCGGCGGCCTCGGCCTTGGCGCGAGCCGCGGCGATCTCGGCGAGCTTCGCGTCGCGGCCGGTCAGCGAGTCGAGCTCGCTGCGCAGCGCGGTCGTCTTGGCGATCAGATCTTCGAGGGAGGCCGTGCCCGGTGCGCCGCCCTGGGCGATGCCGTGCTTGCGCACGAGGCGGCGGATCAGCGCGATGCGCTCGTCGAGGAACGCGAGCCGCTCGGGGTCGCCCTCGAGCTTGTCGGCGTAGCTGCGCAGCTGATCTGCCGCGTCGTCGATCAGCGTCTCGATCTCGGTGAGCTGGCGCCCGACAGGCTCGAGCGTGGGGTCGGTCTTGACCGCGCGCTCGACCTCGCGCGCCGCG
>JAYUYE010000723.1:0-3582 GCA_043752985.1 Myxococcales bacterium | reverse complement strand
CGATCAAGAAGGCGTGGGTGGTGGGCGAGCGCAAGGAGCACTACGAGGCCGAGACCAGCGTGTGGAAGATGGTCTCTCGCGTGATGCGCGAGCGCGAGCTCCAGTGGATCAAGGGCGCCTCCGACTCGTTCGAGGCCGCGAACACGGAGTTCGAGACCGGTACCGATTCGCGCAGTCAGCTGATCGCCGAGCGGGTCGCTGGTCTGGTCCAGCTCGCACAGGTCGGATCTCACCTGCTCGAATCGATGCTGCAGGGCGAAGCGATCGACTCGCTCCCGATCAAGACGATCGGCGAGCTCGCGAAGGCCGCGCGCAACGGCGACAAGTAGTACGGTCATCAGAGCCCGTGATTCGCGCGCGCGATCTCAAGAAGCACTTCAAGGTGCACAAGCGCCCGCCCGGGTTTGTCTCGGCGATGCGGTCGCTCGTGAGCCGCACGTACGAGGTCGTCAAGGCGGTCGACGGCGTGACGTTCACGATCGAGCGCGGCGAGCGAGTCGGCTTCCTCGGCCCGAACGGCGCGGGCAAGACCACGACCCTCAAGGTGCTCGCCGGCCTGCTCCATCCCACGAGTGGCGACGTCGAGGTCGAGGGCAAGGTCCCGTTCCGCCGGCAGACCAAATTCCTCGAGGCGATCACGCTGGTGATGGGCCAGAAGTCGCAGCTGATCTGGGATCTGCCACCGTCGGAGACCTACGCGATGAATCGCGCAGTGTTCGACGTTCCACATGCGCAGTACGCGGACACGATGAAGGAGCTGACCGACCTGCTCGATCTCGGTCCGCTGCTCGACAAGCCGACCCGCCAGCTCTCCCTCGGCGAGCGTATGAAGTGCGAGCTCGCGGCCGCCTTGCTCCATCGACCGACCACGCTGTTCCTCGACGAGCCGACGATCGGCCTCGATGTCGCGATGCAGGTCGCGATCCGCGACTTCGTCCGTAGCTACAACCAGAAGCACGAAGCAACGGTGCTGTTGACGTCGCACTACATGGATGACGTCGTCGCGCTGTGCCCGCGAATCATCGTGATCGACGCCGGCGTGCTGATCCATGACGGCGACCTGCGTCAGCTGATCAAGACGATGGATCCAGACAAGCGGGTGACGTTCACCCTGACCGGCGTCGTCGCGGAGGACGAGATCGCGCGGCTCGGGTCCGTGCTGGTGCGCGACGGCCAGCGGATCACGCTGAAGGTCCCGGAGCGCGAGATTCCCGCGGTGGTCGGCCACCTGCTCGGCCCGCTCAAGGTCGCCGACCTCGCGATCGAGGATCCGCCGCTCGAGGAGATCCTGCGGGATATGTTCGGTCGCACTCGCGAGGCCGCGGCGTCGTGAGCATTGCGCGGACGCTGCGAGTCCTGCCGACGCTGCTGCGGGTCGGCGTCGCGGAGACGGTCGCGTACCGCGCCGAGTTCCTGGTCTGGATCCTGACGACCACGCTGCCGCTCGTGATGCTCGGGCTGTGGACCAAGGTCGCCGAGGAGAAACCGTTCGCGGGCTACACCGCCGCGGGGTTCACGGCTTACTACCTGTCGAACCTGATCGTCCGCAACCTGACCGGCTCGTGGGTCGCGTGGCAGGTCAGCGAGGAGATCCGGCTCGGCTCGATGTCGATGCGGCTACTACGTCCGCTCCATCCGATGATCGCGTTCGCGATGAGCCACCTCGCCGCGGTGCCGTTCCGCAGCGTCGTCGCGCTGCCGGTCGCGATCATTTTGCTCGTCAGCTCCGGCGCATCCGCGCTGACCACCGAGCCACTGCAGCTCGCCTTGCTCGTCCCCTCGCTCGTGCTCGCGTGGCTGATCACGTTCACGACGATGTTCATGCTCGGCTGCTTCGCCTTCTTCATGACGAAGTCGATGTCGCTGATGAACCTGTACTTCCTCTTGTTCTCGCTGCTCTCCGGGTATTTGCTCCCGATCCCGCTCCTGCCGTGGTGGATCCGCGAGCCCGCCGAGGTCTTGCCGTTCCGGTTCATGCTGAGCGCCCCGATCGAGCTGATGACCCTCTCGCTGTCGTTGACGGAGATCCTGTCGCTGCTCGCCGGTCAGCTCGCGTGGGCGGTCGCGATGATGCTGCTCGCGCTGTGGACGTTCCGTGCCGGCGTCCGGCGGTTCGAGGCGGTCGGCGGATGATGCGGTATCTACGGCTCCTGCTCGTCCAGCTTCGGGTCAGTGCCGCGGCCGGAATGGCATATCGTGCGGACTTTCTGCTCGAGGGCGTGATGTCATTCGCGTCGATCGGGCTGACGCTGCTGCCGCTGGTCGTCCTCTATGAAGGACGCCAGACCGTCGCGGGCTGGGATGCGCCGAGTGCCCTGATCGTGATGGCCTACTTCATGGCGGTACGCGCGGTGCTCGAGGGTGTGGTCAGCCCGAGCTTCGTCGACCTCGTCGAGCGGATCCGATCTGGTGCGTTCGACTACGTGCTGCTCAAGCCGGTCGATGCCCAGCTCATGGTCTCTGCCTCGCGGTTCGAGCCGTGGCAGATGTTCCACTTCCTGGGCGCGATCGCGATCGGCATCTACGCGTTCTACAAGCGCGGCAGTCCCCCGGAGCTCGCGCACGTCGCGGTAGGTCTCGTCCTGTTCGTCGCGGGCGTCCTCGCGATGTACTCGCTGTGGATCCTGTGCGCCGCGGCCTCGTTCTGGGTCGTCCGTCTCGACAACCTGACCTACTTGCTCGGATCGATCTTCGACACGGCGCGCTGGCCGGTCCAGGTGTTCCCGCACCTGTGGCGGCTCGTGTTCACGTTCGTCATTCCGATCGCGCTGATGACCACGTACCCCGCCATGGCGCTACTCGGCCGGCTCGACGTCGAGACCGCCCTGGCGACGATCGGTGGCGCGATCGCTCTGGTCGTGATCAGCCGGGTGATCTGGCGAACGGCGATCCGCAGCTACACGTCCGCGTCGAGCTAGAGGGTCTCGAGAAACGCCGTGAGATCCGCGACCTGCTTGTCGCTCAGCTTGGCGCCATCGGCCATCCCGTGGACCGCGCCACGGTCGCGCAGCAGGGCCTCGAGCGTGGCCGCGCTCCCGTCGTGGAAATACGGAGCGCTCGCCGCGAGCCCGAGCAGGCTGGGCGTGTCGCTCTGGGCGAGCGTGCCGATGAGCTTGTGGCGCTCCTGGTCAGTGTACGCGGCTCCGTCGTGGCACGTCCTGCACCCGGCTTCGCCGTCGAACACCTGCTTGCCGCGCGTGACCGCAATTGGCTCCCGCGTCGGCGTGCGGACGGTCGGGAGCGCCTCGATATAGGCCGCGAGTGCCGTTGTTTGCTCTCTGGTGATGCCGAACCCGCCGAGCCGCTTCATCGTGCCGGTGAGGCTGAGCTCGAGCGTCGCGTCGCCGCCGTCCCACTTGAACGGATGCGTGCCGACCATGCGGCCCGCGAGGACCGGCGTCTGCAGCTCGTGCTTGTCGATCCGCCACGACAGTCCATCCGCGCGATTGTCGGGGTGACATGTCGCGCAGGCGAGCGCTCCGCGCGACGAGATCTGCGCCTCGGCGGCGTGAAACAGCACCATGCCCTCGTGCTGCTTCGGACTCCACGCGGACGCGATCAGCGACGGACCGTGGGTCACCT
>JAYUYE010000722.1:0-3585 GCA_043752985.1 Myxococcales bacterium | reverse complement strand
CGGCTTCGAGCTGCGCCATCGTGGTCTCCCACCTCGCGGACAGCTCGTCGAGCTTGTCGGAGCCGGCCTGGAAATCCGACAGCAGCTTGTTCCGCCGTGCGGCTTCCTCGTAGACGCTCGGATCCGCGAGCTCGGCCGACCGCATCTTCTGCTCGGCCTCGAGGACGGCGATCCGCTCCTCGAGCTGCGTAACCTGCTTCTCGAGGGGGCCGAGCTTGACGTTGCGCTTCTGGCGCTCCTCGGCTTCCTTGCGCTTGCGGACCTTGTCGTCCTCACGTGTCTTGATGGGGGCGGCGACAGTGACCTTGCCGCGTGGATCGCGCTTGACGCTGGCCGCGCCCGCGATCGCGACGGCCTGGCGGCGATCCGCCATGGAGTACATGTACTCGTCGAGCGTGCCCGGATAGGTCTCGACTCGCTGGTCCTCGACGTTCCAGATCCGGGTCGCGAGCGCGCGGATCAGCGACCGGTTGTGGCTGACGAACACGAGCGTGCCGTCATACGTGCCGAGCGATGCGGTCAGGCTCTCCGACGACTGGAGATCGAGGTGGTTCGTCGGTTCGTCCATCAGCATCAAATTGCCCGGCTTGACGAGCAAGCGTGCGAGCGCGACGCGCGCCTTCTCACCACCGGACAGAACCTTGATCGGCTTGTCGGTCGCGTCGCCCGAGAACATGAAGGCACCGAGGATCGAGCGCACGCGCGCCGGAGGAGTGTCGGGCGACGCGCGCTGCACGACCTCGTAGACGGTCGAGCCGAGATCGAGCGTGTCCGCGTGATGCTGCGCGTAGTAGCCGACGTTGACGCCGCTGCCCATCTTGATCGAGCCCGTGTCGTGCGATAGCTCGCCGGCGAGCATCCGCAGGAGCGTCGTCTTGCCGGCTCCGTTGACACCGATGATGCCGATCTTCTCGCCGCGGCGGACCGTCAGATCGACGCCCGGGAACACGATGTGATCGCCGTACGCCTTCTTGAGACCCTCGACGCGGATGACATCGGCGACGGTGCGATCGGTCGGCGGGAACGAGAACCGCATCACCTGGCGACGCTCGTAAGTCTCGACCGACTCCATCTTCTCGAGGAACTTCACGCGCGACTGCACGGCCTTCGCCTTGTTCGCCTGTGCGCGGAACCGGTTGATGAACTCGGTCAGGCGCTCGCGTTCCTTGGACAAGTTCTTCGCGCGGCCCACGAGGATCGTCTCCTCCTCGGCGCGCTGCTCGACGTACTTCTCGTAGTTGCCCGGATAGCTGCGGACGCCCTCGGGCTCGATGCTGACGACGCGAGAGATCTGTTCGTTGAGGAACTCGCGATCGTGGCTGATGAGAATGAAGCAGCGATTCCACTTCTTGAGAAAGTCCGAGAACCACGCCACCGAGGGCATGTCGAGGTGGTTGGTCGGCTCGTCGAGCATCATCACGTCGGGGCGCTGGAACAGGAGGCCGGCCAGCACGCCGCGCATCTTCCAGCCGCCCGACAGCTCGCCGATGTCGCGCTTCTCGTCGCCCGGGGCGAACCCGAGGCCGGAGAGGATCGACAGCGCCTCGTGCTCGCCGAAGAACCGCTCGAAGTGATCGATCCGCTCGTGGACCTCGGCGACGTCGGCCGCGAGGTCGAGCAACACCTGCTCGTCCGTGGACGAGTCCTCGCTCGCGGCCTCGAGCGCGGTCTCGGCGGCCAGGAGCCGCGCGTCGAGCTCGACGCGGCCCGGCACGCTCGACAGGATCATGTCGATGAGCGAGCGGCCGCCCTCGATCGACAGGTCCTGGGGCAACCAGCCGATCCGCACGCCGTTCGCGCGGGTCACCTTGCCGTCATCGACCTCCTGCGCGCCGGCGATCACCTTGAGCAGGGTGGTCTTGCCCGATCCGTTGGGGCCGATCAGACCGATCCGGTCGCCGTGCCCGAGGCGCAGCGAGGCACCGCCGAAGATCATGCGATCGGCGAAGAACAGCGTGACTTCGTCGAGTACGACCAGACTCATGGCGCGGGGTGCGGTTGATAGCACGGGATGAGCTATCGCGACGATCGCGATGCCGACCAGGCGCGGATCACGGCCCTGGAGACAGACCTCGCGGCCGCCCGGCGCAAGCTCGACGACCTCGAGGGGCGGCGCTCGCAGGCCCTGGTCCTCGCGAGCAAGATCCGTCTCGCCCGGAGTGGAGGCAGGAAGATCCCGTGGTTTGGCCCCACACGCTTCGAGCTCGACGCGGCATTCGAAGGCGAGTAACCCCGCGACGGTCTAGTGCTTCTTGCGGCGGTCGCTGCGCGCGACCATCGCACTCGGTAGCGCGCCCGCGGCCTCGAGCTTGCGGATCTCATCGCCGATCGGCTTGAGCATGGCGAGCCCTGCCGGATCATCGCGATAGCGATCGACGAGCTCTCCGTACAGCTCGCGCACCGCATCGCCATCCGGCGGATCGAGCATCACCGAGCGTACGACCGCGACGCGCCAGCGCAGAGCGAGGTCACCGCCTACCTCGATCGCGAGCGCATCGCCCTTGGCGCGCACCTCGCGAATCATCGTCGGTTCGAGCGCTCCCTGAACAACGAGCGCGCTCAACTTCGCAGCTGCGTCCCGACTCACGAGGCCAGCGTAGCATCACCGGAGATCGCGAAGGACCCCGAGATGGACGATCAGGTTCGTCCGCTCCTCTCCACCGACGGGGATCCCGAAGCCGATCTGCCCCCGCCAGGGTCCGTGCACCCGCATGTGCAGGGCACCTCTGAGGTTCACATGGTCGAGGCCAGCGTACCAGCCTGCTTGCATGTCGGCGCCACCGGCGATCGAGAGCCGGTGCCCCAGGGTCCGCGTCACGTCTGCACCCGCCCGCAACGCGAGCCGGTTCGTCCGGCCGCCCGCCGAGCCCGCGGTCACTGCGATCCCGCCGAGTCGCGCGTGCAGCACGCTGTGGTCGGTGATCGCCGCGCTGACGATCGCGGTCAGCTCTCCGCCGACGTGCGTGGTGTCCTGGTCGTACCGGGTCCCCGGCACCTCGAGAGTCCCCGTGAGCGCGACCTGCGCACCGTCGCCGAGCCGGCCCGCCCAGGCGCCGCCAACCGTCACCGGTCCCGCGTCGATGTTCGTCACCTTGTTCACCGCGTTCTGCACGAACAGGTAGCGGAACAACCGGATCCCGAGGTGGAGCTCGAACGAGCGCCCGATCCGCATCCGGCCATCGAGGCGCAGCTCGCCGCCGAGGACACCGCGGAACCCCGGCGTGTCGATCAGCGCGCCCGCGAGCAGGCTCGCGCCGAGCTCGCTGCGCAGACACGCGCCGCGCTGTGCATCGATCGCGGCGTCGCGCACGGGCGTCGAGACCGGATCGAGGATCGAATCGCGGCACGGATCCATCTCGCTCCCTGGCTCGGCCGCTGCGATCCGAGCTGCACCGATCACAGCAAGTGCAGCCACCCTCATGGCAACCCCGGCGCTGTCCAGCCGCCCCCATCGAGGTCGAGCAGCAGCGGATTCGCAAAGCCCATCGGCCACGCGCCCGGCACGACGCGCGTGACCCAGTACCGCGGGTCCGCGGGATCGCGCGGATCCGGCGGCACGGAGAACGGGCCGGCGTCCTCGTCGGG
>JAYUYE010000721.1:0-3587 GCA_043752985.1 Myxococcales bacterium | reverse complement strand
CCGACCTCTCGCAGTTCGCGAACCGCGCCGTCGCCTACGCGTTCGCCCAAGCGAGCGAAGAAGTGCACATCGTGCACGTCGTCAAGGAGGACGCGGAGGTCAACGAGGCCGAGCTCTCGGCTTCGCTGACGGCGCTCGCCCCGCGCGGCGCGCGCCAGAAGGTCGTTGCCCATGTCATCCGCGGGGATGAAGCAGCACTCACGCTAGCTCGGTGTGCCGCACGGCACGGCGTAGACGTGATCTGCATCTCCTCGCACGGTCGCTCCGGTATCGCGCGCGCGCTCGTCGGCTCCGTCGCCGATCAGCTGCTGCGCGCGACCCGCCTCCCCGTTCTCGTTCTGCGCCCGGCCTGAGCTCAGGCGGCATGCTCGCCAGCTAGCGCAGCTCGCGCCGCAGCTTGAGCTTCAAAAGTCCGCGCACCTCGACCTGACGGATCCGCTCGCGGGTCAGGTTCGTGATGAGGCCAATCTCCTCGAGCGTCAACGCGCCGGCATCGGCGACGTCGAGTGCGCACGAGCTCTTCATCTCCCACGGCTCGAGATCGGGGAAGTTGATCTTGATCGAGCCGGTCTCGGGATTGATGTCGAGATAGAGGTTGTGCTTGCAGGCGACCCACGGACAGGGTCGTGCCTCCTGGCTGCAGTCGGCTCGCGTCTTCGGGCGCTCGATGTCGAGCACCGGCGGATACATTTCCGCCCCGATCCGCAGCTCCGCGCGCGTCATTCGCTTCATCGCGATCGTCTTGCTGCGCGGTCGCGTCCGCTTCGTTCGCCGCCTCACCTTGCGACTCATCTCCGCAATCACCACCACCTCGGTCGTCACGACCTCGTCGTCGAAGTCGCCCTCACCATCGTCGGCGTTCATGTCTCTCCTTGAGCTCCGCTCGCGCCACTCGCGCTTGCGTTCTGAAAATCACCTTAGATAACTCGTCATCGAAGTGACAAGTCTTCATCACACAAAGTTACTCCGGAGAGATCTCGGCGCTTTCATGTCGTATAGATCTTACACGGCGATCGATGACGGCTCGACGAGCGAACTGGGGCGGCAAGCGCGAAGGCGCGGGCCGGAAACGCACGCGCGCGATCGCGAGCGAGCCGCATCGGACCCGTCCGGTGCTCGCCGCGCGTCACCCCGTTCACGTGATCACGCGCGTGTTACCGGCGGCGCGGCCGCTGCGTCGCCGCGAGACGTATCGCGCGATCCGGCTGGCGATCCAGACGTCTCTCGCGCGCACGGATTTTCGGATCGTGCGGATCACGGTGCGCGATACGCGACTCGAGCTGCTCGTCGAGGCGGATGACAAGGTCGCGCTCGCGCGCGGGATGCAGGGGTTTCAGGTCGCGGCTGCCCGCCGGCTCAACGCGGCCCTACGACGACGCGGCACGGTGTTCCCCGACCGCTACCGCTCGCGGATCCTCGCCACCCGCGACGCGGTTCGCGCTGCCGTGCAGTCAGCGGCAGCCTCGGTTGCGAGCGCGAAGCCACGCGCCGGTCGCAGCGGGGGTGTTCGCGCGGTTGCGCCGCGCAACGCATCGCCGACCGGCGCGTTCTTCGCCGCCGCGTGGCCGCTGACCTGGCTGCTTCGCACCGCACTCGCGGGCCGCGTTCGCCCGAGGCCGCGCCGCGCCGGCTCGCTCACCGCGTGAACGCGACAGTCACCGGCCGCCGCGCCGCGCAGGCTCCGCGAGCGGCGTCAGTTCCAGACGCGATTGACGAGGTTCGCCCGCGCCAGACGCACGAGCGAAGGGTCCTGCTCGTACTCCGCGAGCGCGACCAGGAGCTCACTCGAGATGCCCTGCTCGATCGCGTCGACCCACGTCAGATACGGCGACCGCGCGTGCCACACTCGCTCGAGGCTGGTGCACACCTCGTCGCGCAGCTCCTCCGCCAGCATCTCGGGCGGCGCACCGAACCCGACCACACGGCGGAGTAGCGACCGGCGCCACTGCTCCTCCTCGTCGAGCTTGCCAGCGACGAACGTCAGGAGCGCGGCGAGGATCACCAGCAGGAGCGCGGGGACGATCAGCCAGCCCCAGATCTGAGGCAGGGCAATGGCGGGAACGGCCAGGATGACGGCCGCGAGCCAGGTCGGCAGGCGGAGGTAGCCGAGGATCACGCTGCGGAGCTGGAGCGCGATCTTGATCCGCTGCTCGCCGCCGTCAGCGGTGCGCGTGACGTAGAACGACTGCGACGGCCAGACCGGGATGATGACGCGGAAGAACCGGGTCGCGATCTGTTCGCTCTCGAGCCGCTCGACCACGCCGAACTCATCCCAGGTCAACCAGGAGAACGTGTCGACGTCGTCTGCGCGATCCACCACGCGGCAACGCTATCACGCAGCGGGCGCGCGGAACCCGCCGAACACCGTCGGAGCGCCCTGCTTCCAGAAGCATTCGGGACGCGGGAAGCCGGCGTCCGCCAGGAGTCCTAGCTCGGTCGTGAGTGGGAAGTATCGGTCCTCGCCGGCCCACTGTGCGAACAGCGCGCGCGCCTCGTCGGCAGCGATACCGGCCTTCGCCATGCGCGCCGCCCACTCGCGATAGAAGCGTGCGTTCTCCGGGCCATCCTCGTGCACGGTCGCGTCGGCAGAGAGCAGCACGCCACCCGGACGCAGCGCGGAGTAGATCCGGGTGTAGAGCGCGCGCTTGCGGTCGAGCTCGGGCACGTGGTGAAGCGCGAGGGATGCCACGATCGCATCGCACGGAGGGAGCGCGTCATCGAACGCGGCGCGACGAAGCTCGGCGCGCCGGCCGTATGCTGCGAGCCGGGCACCGGCGCCTTCGAGCATCGTCGGATCGATGTCGATCAGCAGCACACGTGCGCGTGGGATCGCGGCGAGAATCGCGCCGGAGAGTGCTCCGGTGCCCGCACCGAGGTCGACCACGAGCGGATCGGCCGGCAAGACGTCATCGAGGATCGAGACAACGGTCGAGATCATGTCTTCGTAGCCGGGGACCCAGCGACCGATCTGACGGTCGTACGCAGCCGGGTCCACTCCGAGGTGCGTTGCGACGCGGTGCTCGCTCATCGCTGATGCTCGTCGTCGCCACCGGAGGCCGGCAGTCCCTCGGAGCCGACCTCCGCCTCGATCGGCTCTGCAGCTACGCGGTATTCCTCGCCGAGCCACTTGCCGAGATCGACGAGATGGCAGCGCTCGCTGCACATCGGCCAGAACTTGTTGCCGTCCTTCACCGCTTCACCACGGCAGAGAGGGCAGCGCCGAGTCATCCGCCGGCACCCAGCCCGAGGGCTGCGCACCGCGCTTCCAGATATGCGCGGCTGATGCCGAGGTCCTGTGCCGCGCCATCGCGATCGCCGAGGTGACGGCCAAGCGCCTGCGTGATCGCACTCGCCTCGGCGGTGGCGATCTCGTCGCGCAGCGACTTCGCGGGCGCGGCAACCATCCCGGCGACGCGCGTCGACACCATCGAGCCGGTGAGCTCGGTCGCATCGCCGGCGAGGACGAGCATGCGCTCCATCTCGTTCTCGAGCTCGCGGATGTTACCCGGCCACGGGTACGCGACGAGTCGAGCGAGCGCGCTCTGCGAGAGGCGCGGTGCAGGCGTGGTCGCGCGCCAGTGCTTGTT
>JAYUYE010000720.1:0-3595 GCA_043752985.1 Myxococcales bacterium | reverse complement strand
GCGGACAGCCGCGATCACACCTGTGAGCGTCAATGCCCCGAGTACGGCGGCGAGCAGGGACAGTCGAAACCCGACCTCCCCGACCGGGACGTGCGCGGCCACGCCGGCGAGCGCGTCATACAGGGGGGCGGCGGCGGTCCGGACGAGGTAGCCGGCGAGCACCGCCCGGTCCGCCGCGCGGTCCCACCCGGGTCCACCGGATGTGGACGCGACGAGCATCACGAGCGAGACGGCGAACACGACCGTCGGGGACCAGCGGTGCAAACGTTCCACGCCCGCCGAGGCTGCCACACGCGGTGCGAAGCGGGCTATGATTTATCCCGTTCGCATGGCCCAGATCCGGTTCGTCGACGTGTGGCTGCGCGCTCCAGGAGCTCCGTCCAGCCACTACCGCTCGGTGATGGTGATCTCCGAGAAGTGGGCCGAGCAGCGCGTGCTGATGCGCGCGTACGCCGAGAGCCGCGATCAGACGCGGCCGACGATCATGCTTCATGGGATCGAGCTGGCGATCGGCCCGGCGGGAACCGACGTCAACGGTCCGTGGGGGATCCACGCCGGGGAGCAGGCCGATGGCCGCTCGCAGGAGATCAAGCACCAGCTCGAAGAGGCTGCCCGCCGGATCGCCGGCAGCAAGGGCAACCCCCCGCGCCTGCAGGACGAGGAATCGACCTTCGATCGCGAGCCAACGGCACACTGGGGACCGGGTGCGCCGCGCGTCCTGCCGAAGCGTCCCGGCGGCGACCAGCAGCCGCAGATCGACTACGTCTCGCCGACCGCCGCCGCGCGAATCCCGCAGGGCCAGCAGGCGACCTATGTTCCGCAGGTCCAGGTCGCGGCGCACCACGTCCCGGCGCCTGCGCCGAGCGCCGCCCCGTCAAATCCCGAGCTCCGCAAGACCCCGATGCCGCGGTCGCGCCGCGGCCACACGCGTCCGCCTCCGATGTCTCCCAACGCCCGGACAGCGCTCGGCTATCAGTCGGGGTCGGGAGCGCAATCGGCCATCGTGCGGCTCGGGCTCGCGCCGAAGGTGTCGTCGCGGCTCGGCTGGTTGGTCGATCGCGTCGTCCCGCAAGATTTTCAGGTCGACTCCGGAGAGCGCCGCATCCTCAACGCCCTCGGCGAGACGGAGATGACGGCTCGGGCGATCGGGCAAATGCTCGATGTCTCCGACGCGGTCTCGTTCATGGAAGAGCTGACGCGCAAGCTCGAGAGCTTCGGCCTCGATCTGGTCGAGCCCGGGAGCCCGCACGGCAGCGAACCGACGTACCGCCTCCGTTGCTAGGCTTTCTCGTCGGGGCTGTGGTACGCCATCGCCGCCATCATGCAGGTACGCATTGAAGACGTTTCGCCCGTTGAGAAGAAGATGTTCGTCGAGATCCCGTGGGAGACGGTCTCGATAAAGCTCGTCGAGGCCTACAAGGATCTCGGCAAGGGCGTCGCGCTCAAGGGCTTCCGCAAGGGCAAGGTCCCGCGGCCGGTCCTCGAGCAGGTCTACGGCCAGCGCGTCAATGCCGAGGTGGCGTACCAGCTCGTGCGCGAGTCGTTCTTCCAGGCGTCCGAGGAGCACAAGCTCGCGGCCGTCGCCGAGCCCCGCGTCGAGGAGGCCGACCCGATCAAGAAGGGTCAGCCGTTCAAGTTCTCCGCGATCATCGAGATCCGCGGCGAGGTGGTTCCGCAGGACTACAAGGGACTGTCGATCGAGCGGCGCAAGCTCGACGTCAAGGACGAGGCGGTCGAGGAGTCGCTCGCACAGCTCCGTCGCGAGCACACCGAGCTGCGTCCGATCGAAGGACGCGACGTCACCGCGCCGGGCGACATCGTCGGCCTCAGCGTGACCGGCACGATCGGCGAGCATCAGATCAACCAGCCGCAGTTTGCGGTCGATCTCGATGACCCGGAGCGCGAGCCGCTCCCCGGCCTACGCGATGTGCTAATGGGCATCCCGATCGACACCAAGGACAAGCAGATCGAGATCACGGTCCCGGACGATCACAAGGACGAGTCGATCCGTGGCCGCAAGGCGAAGCTGTCCATCACCGTGCTCGAAGCGCGTAGCAAGGACGTCCCGGTTCTCGACGACGAGTTCGCGAAGGACACCGGCAAGGCCGAGACTCTCGACGGTCTCAAGGTCGCGCTGCGCAAGGAGCTCGAGGACAAGGAGCGCGACGTGATCGATCGCGAGGCGCGCGAGGGCGTGCTGCGCGAGCTGATCAAGAAGAACCAGATCCCGGTCGCGTCGTCGCTCGTCGAGCGCGCGGTCGAGATGCAGTATCAGCGTCTCCGCCAGATGCTCGGCATGAAGCCCGAGAAGGGCAACGCGAGCCTGTCCGACGACCTGCGCGAGAAGATGCGGCCGGCCGGCGCGGACGAGGTCCGTGGCCAGCTGCTCCTCGAGGCGATCGCCGACAAGGAGACCATCTCGGTCGCCGACGCCGAGGTCACCGCGCACATCGAGACCACCGCGAAGACGCGCAACACGCCCGCCGCGAAGCTCCGCGCCGAGTGGCAGCGCGACGGCCGGCTCGACAACGTCGTGTACTCGCTGCGCCAGGACAAGGTCCTCAAGTTCCTCGTCGAGGGCGCGCAGATCACCGAGGTCGAGAAGCTCACGCAGGCCGGCACGCCGCTCCCCGAGGGTGGCTCGCCGACCGACGGCGGTCCCGAGCAGCACGTCCACGGCCCCGACTGCGACCACTGAGTCGGGTCAGCGCTTCGCGGTCGGCTTTGGCTTTGGCTTCGGCTTCGCGGTCGCGAGCATGCCGCGCATCAGCGAGCCGAGCCCGATCTCGACGAGCTGGTCGGCCGTGCGCCACGCGAACTCCGGCGCCTCGCCCATGATGATGAGGAGCGAGACGAGGCCGTGGACGGTGGCCCAGATCGCCTGGGCGCAGCCGCCGGGATCGGTTAGCTCCTCGCGAAAGCGCTTCGTCTCGATGCACTCGGTGACCGTGCGGAGCAGCAGGTTGTAGCCGTCGATCCCCGGCACCACGCCGCCGGTCTCCGCGGGATGCTCGCGCTTCGCCGGTGTCATGAACAGCAGCTGGTAGTGGCGCGGCATCGTCAGCGCGAACTCGACGTACGCGTCGCCGAGCGCGGACAGTCGCTCGACCGGATCCGGCACGGCGGCCACCTGGATCAGCGCGGTCGCGAATGCAGCAAAGTCCTCCTGGACCATCTGCGTGACGAGGTCTTGCTTGTCCTTGAACTGCACGTAGATCGCGGTCGTCGAGTACTCGATGCGTTGCGCGATCTCGCGAAGGGTGACGGCCTCGACGCCCCGCTCCACGAACAGCTCCCGCGCTGCATCCAGGATCCTGGTGCGCTTCGCGAGGCGATCACGTTCTTGGCGGTCGGCGGTGCTCATGAAGGAGTGCAGTGGAGTCAGGAAGTTAGCGCACGGGTGTGACTTCGTATTGACGTGACCCCGTGTGTTCGTGTTCTATCACGTAACAATGTTACGTTACGTCATGGCGTTATGTTTCATCGTCCTGGCGGTCCTCGCGCAGCGCGCAGCCGCCGATGCCCTCGCGACGCGCGGCCGCGTCATCGACGCTGCAACGCGGCTGCCCGTCGAGGGCGCCACCGTGTACGGCGA
>JAYUYE010000719.1:0-3595 GCA_043752985.1 Myxococcales bacterium | reverse complement strand
TGATCGGCGACAAGCACGGTCACTACACGCACCTCAACGAGCGCGAGTGCTCGATCCAGCGCCGGCACCAGAAGGTGATCGAGGAGGCGCCGAGTGCCGCGCTCTCCGAGGCGACACGCAAAGCCATGTGCGACGCCTCCGTCAAGGCGATCGCGGCGATCGGCTACACGAACGTCGGCACGATGGAGTACCTGCTCGACACCGACGGCAGCTTCTACTTCATGGAGATGAACACGCGGCTCCAGGTCGAGCATCCGGTGACCGAGCTCGTCACCGGTCTCGATCTCGTCCGCGAGCAGATCAAGATCGCCGCGGGCGAGCCGCTGTCGTGGAACATCGAGGAAGGCCGCAAGCCGCGCGGTCACGCGATCGAGCTCCGCATCAACGCCGAGGACCCGGTCTCTTTTGCGCCATGGCCAGGCAAGATCACCGCGCTGCACATGCCGGGCGGCCTCGGTGTGCGTGTAGATACGCACGTGTACGCGGGCTACGTGGTTCCGCCGAACTACGACTCGCTGCTCGCCAAGGTGATCGTCCACGACGTCGATCGTCCTGCGGCAATTCGCCGTGCGCGCCGCTGCCTCGACGAGATGGTCATCGAGGGGATCAGGACCAACATCCCGTTCTTGCGACGGATCGTCAACAACGCCGAGTTCATCCGCGGCGAGTTCGATACCGGCTTCGTGGGACGTCTGCTGGCCGAGCGAGCGTCAACGGCAGCCTGATCAGTCGCGGATCGGCAGCGCGTTGATCTCGGCCGCGAGATCGGCGATCTCCCGGATGCCGGTAGCGATCTGCGTCGGGTCCGCGACCTCCATGAGGCGTGTGGCCGTCTGCGCGCCCGTCCCCCACTGGAACTTCTCGACTGCTTCCGCAGCGCGGGTCAGATAGGTACTGGAGCGGCTGTCATCGATGTCGCGCGTGGTCGCGCAGAACCGGAGCTGCATGTGGACCCCATTTCCGGCGACGCGTCGTTCGCGCTCGGTGGTTCCGTAGAGCAAGTCCATCTCTGCTCGAGCTTGCTGGTCGGGCGACAATCGTCCGGCCGCCATCCATCCTGCATACTCGAGGTACTTCTTGGAGGCGTTCGCGAGGTCGCTGGTCAGCAGGTCACACGCGAAGTCGACGCGGTCGGCGAGTGAAGTTCGGTCCGGCGTTTCGCCGCATGACGCCGCACCGACGATGATCAGGATGAGTGGCCAGCGCATCTTCATGGGGAATCCTGCTGCTGCACGAACACGCTCCTCGGTTTGAAGACTCCAACGGGCTCCCGGTCATCATCGTCGCCAACGAGCATCGAGTAGATAACCTGCGTGGTCGACGGGGCGAGCCCCGGAGCTGGGGATGCCGGTCGATATGCGAGATCATATCCGTTGGCCGTCAGCCAGTCTTTCGTTGGTTCGATTGTCTCTGTCACGCCCCACAGCTGTTCGCTGCGCATGACGGCCGTCTCGACAAACTCTGCGGGCACCGGCCGCCCAAGGGTCGGGCTTTCGCGCGGCGCTCTCGGACCGAATGCATGCGGCCACTTCGCGTGCTCCGGAAATAACGATTCTGTCCCCGGGTCCTCTCGATGAACCACACTCGGGTCGCGGTTGCCTTCTTGCGATTGGTAGTAGAGCGTCCTGCCCGTCCCTGGTGTGTTCTTGACCCAGACCACGCGTGTGTCGCGACGGACGTGGACGTACCCGGTCTCCCTGTCGTGGGTCAGTGCGCGGCCGAGGTCCGTCACACCCGACTTCTTGTAGCGGGCGAGCTTGCCGCCGAGCTCTGCCACGTAGGCGTCGTGCGTGTGATTCGATTCGTGCATCCCCTCCCAGAGCACGACGAGCTCAGCATCCGGGGCACTGTTCAGGGCTCGGTCGGCGAACGTCGTGAAGCCGATGTCGCAGTTGTTGCGCAGCTGAGCAATGAAGGACAGCGAGTTGGTCTTGTCAGTCGCGTCGTCGACGTTGAGTGCCTCCTGGACGCCCTTGGATAGTTTCTTTTTCGCAACGTCGAACCCAGTCTTCGTGAGGCTCTCGATTGTTTTGTCGGAGACCGCGGCGATCAACGTCTCTGCCCCCCGCTTCACAACGTTGGCTGCCTTCGCTGTCTGCAGAGCCCTCATTGCCATCCCGAGGACGTGTGCTCCAGCAACGTCGAGGGCAATCGAGAGTACCCAGTGCAGGTCGTCGTCCTTCTTCATCAGCTCGTCGACCCGGAGCTCGATCAACGCGTCCTTGTAGTTGTTCCTCGCGGTCTGGACCCGGTCCAAGAAGCTCAAAGTCAGCCGCTGGCGTTGACCGTCTTCGAGGAAGCATCCCGCAGTCGTCTTGTCCTTGCCGGCGCAGACCAAGTCGTGGTCGATCCACGGCGACCCGACCTCCGGACCGTGAGGCCCCTTGGTCTGTCCTGGCGCGACCTTTCCGATGTCAGGTGCGCCCGTCAGGTCGCCCGCGGTCACACCACTCTTCTTGCCGTCGTTGAATGCGCCCATAGGTGCGCGTATCGAGCTCACCCCCGCGCGGTTGCGTGGGCCAAGAGGCTGGAACTACGCGCGACGCACGCTCGGGGGGGCATGCGCCCCTACCGAGTTCTCAGAACCTCTGCGGGGAGCCCGAGCGTCAGCCGCCTGACCATTCGAGCAGGGGCCGTTGATCAGTCGCCGACCCGGGATCACATGTGAGTCGGCGGCGCGCGCAACGCACGGAAAATGCTCGTGCTTTTCCTTGACCCACTGGCGCGCCGGGCCGTACGATTTTCGAATGTGTGGGGCATATTTCCGTGTGCCCTGTACTCGCCCAGACTCTGTGATGCCGCGCACCAGGAGCCGTCAGTAACGCCGTGGCCTTCAACAAAGAAAAGGTCATGGATGCGGCGCGTAAATTTGTCGACAAGGGACAGATCGACAAGGCCGTCAAGGAGTACCTCCGGATCGTCAACGAGGATCCGAAGGACGTCCGCGTCTGGCTGAAGATCGGCGACCTCTACGCCAAGAAGGGCGCGAAGCAGGACGCGATCGAGACGTATCTCAAGGTCGCGAGCTTCTATCACGAGCAAGGTTTCTTCCTCAAAGCCGTCGCGGTCTACAAGCAGATCCTCAAGCTCGACCCGCGTCTGGTCGACGTGATCCTCAAGCTCGCAGAGCTCTATCGCCAGCTCGGCTTGATGTCCGATGCGATGCAGCACTTCGAGTCGGTCGCCGCGCACTTCCATCGCGAAGGCAACACGAAGGAAGCACTCGCCACCGTCAAGAAGCTCGTCGATCTCGATCCGGAGAACATCGCGACGCGCATCAAGCTCGCCGAGCTGTACTCCAAGGAGGGCGTCATCGAAGACGCTATCACCGAGTTCACCACCGCGTGCGAACAGCTGCGACGACAGAACCGCCAGGACGACTTCGTCAAAGTCGCGGAGCGCCTGCTCTGGCACAAGCCGGATAACCAGCCACTCAATCGCGAGCTCGCCGGTCTCTATCTGCGCCGCAACGATCCGCGACGCGCACTGCAGAAGCTGCAAGCGTGCTTCAAGGCCGACCCGCGCGATGTCGAGACGCTCGGGCTGCTCGCGCTCGCGTTCCAGGCTCTCGATCAGAAGGCGAAGACGGTCAGCG
>JAYUYE010000718.1:0-3602 GCA_043752985.1 Myxococcales bacterium | reverse complement strand
CCGGCTCCTTATCGGTGTTCGGCTTCGCCACTTCGACGACCTGCGCCGCACGCTGCGGGGGAGGCGGTGGCGGCGGCGGAGCCTGCTGCTGCTGTTGCTGCTTGAGCTCGGGCGGCGGCGGCGGCTTCTGCTCTTCCTGCTTCAGCTGTTCCATCAGCTGTTCGGCATCGATCGGCGTCAACTTGTCGATGTCACGCTGCCGCATCATCTCGACCGGCGAAGCCGCGATCGCATCACCCGAGGCCTGACACGACGACAGATCCATCCACATCGCCATGCGTGCGTCGTTGGTGCAGCTCTCGACGTCTGCGATCCATGGCGCGAAGCACAGCGCGGTACGCGCGCCGGTCGTCAGCAACACATCGCCCGTACACGACGTATCGAGTGCGAGCTCTTCCTCGGCCGGCAACGTGGCGGCCTTCTGCTTGAAAGCGTCACCCGCGACCGAGATCCCAAAAGCCTGCACGCTGCCGATCACGGCACCGTGAATCAAGACCGCTGCGCCCACGACGGCCCAGAACGTCCCCTTGCTGATCCGGCGGTCTCTGCGAGAGATGGTCGGCATGCGCGCCTTCAGTATAGAAGACGTCAGACGTCGCCGTCAGGTCTGAAATCACTCGGAGAACGATCACCGTCCGAGGAAGATTTTCGATTCAGGGAATTTCGGTGCGGCGCTCCCGGCTGCCAATTTCTCGCCCTCGATCGGCGGGTCGCGTACGACGAAGGTATGCGGCACCTCCTGCTCCCCCTGGCGCTCACCGGCTGCGTCGATGAACGCGTCGCTGACCTCGGTGTCTCGTCGGTGTCCGTGCCCCAGGGCGCGGGGGTGAATGTCGCCATATCTGCCGACGGTTACCCCGTGCCTAACCTCGAGACCTTCGACTTCGAAGTCGATCCGCCCGACATCGCGACGGTCTCACTCGGCGTGGATGGCACACATGTACGTGTCACCGGCGTGCTGCAGGGCGACGCGGTCATTCGCATCCGCCACCGCTACACCGAGCTCGAGCTTCCGACTCACGTCAGCCCGCCCGCCGTGGTGATCCTCTGGATCGATCCCGCCGACGTCACCACACCGGTCGGATCACTCGTACCGATCCGGGCCACGGGCCTCGACACGATGGGTACCTACGGCGACGTCACCGCGACAACCCGGTGGGAAATCGTCGACCCCGCGATCGCGCGTCTCGATGCTCAGGGTCTGCGCGGGATGGCCACCGGCGAGACCACGCTGCACGCGATGGTGGGCGGCGCGGCGACCTCGGTGACCGTCTCGATCGAACCTTGAGCTACCAGCGCAGGAGCCGACTGATCCGACCGCCGCGCGCGGTGAGCTTCATCATCGCCGACGCACCGGCGTGATCCGGGTCGAGCCGGAGGACGCGCTCACACTCCTCGTGCGCTTTCTTCTCGTCACCGGCGGCGAGCAGCTCGCCCGCTCGCGCGAACGTCAGCTGCGCCCGGTAGTGCTTGTTTTGCGGCACCGCACACGCCAGCGCTTGCCACAGCTGCCGGGCGACGGCCCAGTCCTGCCGGCGCAGGGCGACTTCCGCCTCGTTCGCCGTCTTCTCTTCATCGGCGAACGCATCGTGCGCACCAGACCCGTCAGCCAACGAAAAGCGGTCGCTCGGTCCCCCGGTCATTCGCTACTAGTGGGGCCAACCGCCTCCGAGGTCACAAGAAGTTCATGACTCGATCCACGGGGATCCGCCCCCGCACGGCCGACACATCTGCTCGGCGCACGGCGAATGCCGACGCTGCGCGGCCACGTGGCCTCAGCCGCCAGATCGCAGCGACACGAGCGCCCATGCTGAGCGAACAGCGCGCACCCCGACCCGTAACTCACTGATGACACTCGCGGCGTGACGAGGCATGGGGTTTGCTCGTTCACTGGTCATGACCACCATCCTCATCATCGTCCTCATCGTGCTTCTCCTCGGCGGCGGCGGTCTCTTCATCGGTCGCCGCTGAGCAAGGCGCGATTCGCCCGCTCCCGACTCACGTCCACATCTCACACGGCAACCAGCTCGGTGACGCGATACGCGAGCCACGCTGGCCACGCTACGGGCTTCCCTGGAAGGTCGCAGCGAGGACCTCCGTCTCGACCCTGCGGGTCCCGCTTGTTCGGCTGACACCGAACGGGCGATCCGCGCCTGCAGTCTTGTTCTCTCGTTGCGCCATCACGTGCGTCCCGCTGAAGCGCCTTAGCTCCGCCGCCGATCGCTGGCCACTGATCGGAGTCGGGTGCGGCAAACTGGCCTGGTGTGCGGGGGTAAGCTGCTCGGATGAAAGCCGCAGCCGTCGCTGTTTCGCTGCTCCTCGCAGCTTGTCCCGCAAACCCACCGCCCGTCGGTCCGATGCCCCCCACCGGCCAGAACCCGTCTACCGGCTCCACGCCCCGCGGCACGCCACTCGCGAACTCGGATGTCGTCGGGTACTGGTCAGGAGACTGGGGCAACCTCGTGTTCCGCGAGCAGGGCGGCAAGATCTTCGGAGCGTACGATCACGATGACGGCACGATCGTCGGTACGATCGTCGGAGATCAGCTCGTCGGTTGGTGGTGCGAGGCTCCTTCGCGGAAGCCCGACATGGATGCGGGTCCCGTCGAGATGAAGTTCATGGTCAACGCCGAGGGCTCGCGTGTGATCGATGGCCGGTGGCGCTTCGCCTCGGAGGGGGATGCCTGGAAGGACAACTGGGACATCACCTGGAGCTCGGGTCAGGCGCCCGAGGCCCTGGTGAATCGATTCGCAGATCCCGCAGCGTTCTGCGTCCAGCCATGACGCACAGCGCGCGCACGCCGAGAGACCCCGCCGTCTCAGCCTCGTGGACCGCCATCTCGCCTGCCTTGCCGATCCTGTAAACGCATGTGATAACGCGGCTGGAAGCGCGTGCCGGACTGGTGCCGGCCTCGGTCTTCAAAACCGATGAAGCTCTGCGCGAGCAGCGGCTTGGTGGGTTCGATTCCCATGCGCTTCCGCCAATTTCTCGGCGGTTAGCTCAGCTTTCGGATCCTGCTGCCATTCTGCTGCCACTCGAGGCCGAGCTTGGTAGCTCGTCGAGCAGCCGCACCGCTTCACGCGCGACCTCCGGTGCAAGGTGCGCGTAGCGCATCGTCATCTGGATCGTCGAGTGACCGATCCGGATCTCGCTGACACCGTCGATCACGCCAGGCGCGAGCCGGCGCAGCACGGCGACGAGATCCTCGGCCGTGACGCAGGCGTGGACGTGCTCGCCGTCGGGTTCGAAAACAATCGGCACGGCGGTCGGATCCACGACGACGTCGGGCCGAGCGTGCCGCCGCTCAAGCGCGATCTGTTCCTTGAGCAGGCTCTTGGTCGCGATCTCGGCCTTCAGCCGCCGGGTTTCCGCACGCTTGACGGCGCGATCGGCGTAGTTGTCGGCGAGGTGATTTTTTAGCTTCCGCCAGGTGGTGCGGATCGTGCGGACCACGTGGCTCGCTATCTACTGTGTGTCCACAGTGCACCTCGAGTGGTCCGGCTTGCCACCGCCGATGGACTGCCCGTAGCTGGCGCGAAATAGAGCGACAGCATCCCCGTGGCGCGCGAGGATAGCTGGTTTGCGATCGCGTTTCATGGTCA
>JAYUYE010000717.1:0-3605 GCA_043752985.1 Myxococcales bacterium | reverse complement strand
CTCGGCTTCTCGTTGGTTGCGATCGCCATGCCAGAGGTCCTGGCCGCAAGCTTCTCGCACGCCTCGCGTGCCTGGGAGCTCTTGTTGCCGATGCGTTCTGCGGCGGTCTTTGCAGGGAGGTGGACCCAGCGATCGGTCTCCTTCACGAGACCCGCAAAGATGCGGCAGGTCTCGGCGCGAATCGCGACGTCGTCCGCGAGCCACTGGTCGGGCATCGGATTCTCGAGCAAGCGCACGAGCGGACGAAGCTCGGCGAGAGCGCCGCCGAGCTCACCGAGGGCACGCACGCCGGCGACCGCGAGCTGCGCGTGCGTGTCGTGCTGGAGCGTCGTCTTGACGATTGCGGGGACGTGCGCGGTGTCGGCAGTCTCGGCCAAGCAGCCAAACGCGGCGGCGACGACCTCGTGATCCGTCGCCGCGAGCCGCTCGCGACAGACCGTCCCGGTCGGCCCGACGATCTTCGCGCGGTGGGCCGCGTCGCGCTCGCCACCCTGGGCGTAGCCCTGGCGCAGGGTCGACAGCGTATGACGTAGCGCCACCAAGCCAAAGCGCTGGGCCGTCGCGTCGCCCTTGGTGACGATCAGCACGAGGCGGTCGGTCTTCGTCTTGGCGGCAACGAGCCCTGCGGTCTCGGCGGCGTACACGAAGTCCTGGTCCGATGGATAGCGCTCGAGCAACATCTGCTTGGCGACGTCGAGGAGCTCGGTGATCGCCGACTCGTCCTCGATCTTCGAGAGGCAGTATGCGCGCTCGCGCAGCTTGGGCTGGCGGCAGTTGCTCCGTTGCTCGACCTGCGCGATTGCGGCGCCGCACAGCGCGACCAAGGAAGCGAACGCGACCACGACCATTCCGGACTTCATGGCACCATTCTAGCGCGGCAACGACCGGCGACGCCGCGGCCTCGCGTGATCACACGAGGGCGCCCCACATCGCAGTCTTTGCAGCAATGCGACGCCCTTCTTGATCTGGGCGCGCGTCGATCGACTGGTCCGGATATCTACCGTCGGACGGTCGTGGGATCCGTGTCGAGCTCTACCGAGCAGGTTGTCGGCCGCGGGTCAGGCCGTCCTCGAGCTCGGTCCACCATCCGGTCAGCGAGTGCCGTGGCGCGTCCGAGCGCACGGGCTCGACCGCGTGCCAGGTGTCACTGTTTGGGGCGAACATGCACGCATCCCCCAGGTGTGGAAGCCAGCGTTGCCGCACCACGAAGGACTCGCCGTCGCGCTCACCGAACGCGATCGCGCCTCCATCGCCCGCCGTCCAGCCGTGGCACAGCCCGAGCGAGATCGTGCCGCGGTAGAGGCGTCCGTCGGGGTGCACGCCCATGAAGTCGCCGCGCCCGAGCCGCCACGCGTTGACCACGAGGCCGCGCGGCATGGGGCGGCCGAGCACCGCCGAAACCAGCGCGCGCAACGCGTCGCCCTCAAGGAGATCGAGCCATGCGGTGACCTCGTCGGCAGCGAGCAGCCGGCGATCGGCGTCGAGGAGCTCGGTCGTGAGCCTCGTCATCGACAGTGCCAGCACCGCCTCCCGGATCGTGCTCGCTGCGGGCGGCGTGAGCAGCTCCGGTAGCATGAGGTAGCGCTGCCCAGCTGCGCGATCCTCCGCGAGGCGACGCCACCGTTCGGGAGCACGCCACGTCGCGCTGAACACGGGCGGCAACTCTGCGGCGCATGACCACCACGGCTCGCTGCTCATCGAGGAACCTTACACGACGCCCCGATCAGGGTGTCGACGATGCAGATCACGCTGAAGTGGACGTGGACGAGCGAGGATCGAGGATCGAAACCAGGCCCGCCACGGGGACTCGTCTCACGCGAGCATCTCGTCATCGGCGGCCTGCTCCGCGTGCGCGATCTCGAGGTCGATGTGCTTTGCGTGCGGGATGGCCCTTCGGATCGCTGCCTCGATCGAGATCATCTCGGTCGCGATCAGGTCGGTCGTCGCGATGGTCATCCGCCGCAACGCGCGGCCGTTGGTCAGATCGCGCTGGTCGCCTGGAAGCGTTCGATCGAGCTGCTCGGCGAGGTAGTCGGTATCGAGCGTCAGCTCGGCCTTGAACATGTACGAGTCGTGCGCGAACTGTCGGGTCTTGATATCGCGCACGCTGCGCACGGCCGGGTGATCGAGCACGACGTCCGTGAAGCTCTCCGCGATATTCTCGGGAACCGCACGACCGAGCAACAGCTCGCGGTTCTCGCGAACGAGGTAGAACGCGACGCCGCCGAGGATGGCGCCGATGATCAGCGACCCGGCGGTGTCCCAGATCGGGTTGCCGGTCAGGTACGCCAGCAGGATCCCGATGGTGGCGATCATCAAGCCGAGCACCGCCGCGCCGTCCTCGAGCAAGATGGCCACGGTCGCCGGATCGGCGCGTTCGCGTACGTAAACAAAGAACGGAATGTCGCCACGCTCGGCGAGTACGGCGCGAACCGCGAGGGCAAGCACGGTGCCCTCGATCAAACCAGACACGCCGAGCACGACAAACGTGGATGCCGAGAGCTGCGGCGTGGAGGGCGCGATCAGAGAATCGATGCCGTGATAGAGCGTGATGCCGCAGCCGATGAAGAAGATGCCGGCTGCCGAATGGTCCGGCAATGCGCGTCGTGGCAATCCTCGCGACCCTCGCGGCGTGTAGCTCTCCAGCCTCATCGATCGTCGATGCGGCACTCGGCGACGCGGCACTCGACGCTGCGACACCGGTGGATGCCGGCCCGTGTTCGCCCGCGATGGTGCTCGTCGATGGGACATTCTGCATCGATCAGTACGAAGGCGCGCTCGAGGAGCTCGGGCGGGGCGGCACCTATCACGCAGCTTCTCCGTACCAGACCGTCGGCGGACGAACCGTGCGTGCGGTGCCGGCGGCGGGGATCAAGCCACAAGGCTACATCTCCGGATCCGAAGCGGCCGCGGCGTGTGCAGCGTCGGGCAAGCGGCTGTGCACCACGAGTGAGTGGCAGCTCGCATGTCGCGGCACGCCGAGCCGTGCGTTTCCGTACGGGAATAGCCATGTCGCTGGCGCGTGCAATGACGCCTACGCTGGACATCCCGTCGTGAACTTCTTCGGAACATCGATGGGCGTGTTCGATTCGGTGCACATGAACGATCCGGGAATCAACATGCAGACGGGCACGGTCGGGGCGGGTGGTGAATTCCCGCAGTGCGTGAGCCAATGGGGAGCGTTCGATCTCCACGGCAACCTGCACGAGTGGGTCGACGACGCGGCCGGCACATTCCGCGGTGGCTTCTACGCCGACGCTTCGCTCAACGGCGCGGGCTGCGCGTACGTCACGACGGCGCACGCCTTCACGTATCACGACTACTCGACAGGCTTTCGCTGCTGCTCGAGCGCGCTCTGAGCTCGGGGGATCGACAACGGGCGCGCAGTTTGGCAACGTCGCGGTCACGATGGCCGAAACGTTGACGCTCGCACCGACCGGAGATCCTCGCGTATTCGTCGCACCCGATGGCCGCCGGATCTCGCCGCCCGCGGGGTGGGCATGCTTGCCGCCGGGTGATGCCGGACTGACGCGACGAGTGAAGGGAGCGGGTCCGTCATGGGCCGTGATCGAGAAGAAGGGACGCAAGGCGTTCTCCAAGGGACT
>JAYUYE010000716.1:0-3606 GCA_043752985.1 Myxococcales bacterium | reverse complement strand
GCCATCCTCGGCACCCACGCGCTCCCGCTCTACGAGATGCAGTTCAAGGGCGGCGACGACGAGAACGGCAAGCCGCTCCCCAAGATCATCACCTACCGCGCCAAGTGGGATCCCTACAGCCGCGATCACCACGCGGTCGAAGGCATCTGCCCGATCCCCGACCTCGAGCCCGAGACCGTCGCCCACATCCAGGACCTCGCGATGAAGGCATACCGCGCGCTCAACTGCCGCGACTACGCGCGCGTCGACATGCGCATCGACGAGAAGACCGGCGAGCCCTACATCCTCGAGGTCAACCCCAACCCCGACCTCGCCGAGTCGTGCGCGTTCACCGCGAGTGCCACCGCCTCGGGCCGCACTTATGCCCAGATGATCGTGGAGATCGTCGAGCTCGCCCTCGCTCGCAAGGCCGGGCCACGGAAGGTCGTCACCGGTGTCGACGCGCTCCTCATCGAGTACAAGGCCAAGAAGAAGCAAGCCTGAGCCCGGCCGGCTGAGCCTGCGCGATCTCAATCGCGCGACGCTCGCCCGCCAGCTCCTGCTCGCCCGCGCGAAGACCACGCCACTCGCCGCGATCGAGCAGCTCGCCGGCCTTCAGGCCCAGGTCCCGCGCCCACCATTCCTCGGCCTGTGGTCGCGCGTCGCCGACTTCGAGCGTGCCGACCTGCACGCTCTCATCCATGCTCGCAGCGTCGTTCGCGCGACGATGATGCGCGGCACGATCCATCTCGTCTCCGCGCGCGACTACCTCGCGCTCCGCCTCGCGCTCCAACCCATGCTCTCCGCCGCCATGCGGTCGATCCTCGGCAAGCGCGTCGACAACCTCGACCTCGACGACCTCACGAAGCACGCTCGCAAGCTCCTGCCAGCCACCTTCGACACCGTGCGCAAGGGACTCACGCCGCGGTTCCCGAACCACGACGATCGCGCGCTCGGACTGGCCGTCCGCCTGCACCTGCCACTCGTCCTCGTTCCGACCGACACGCCGTGGAGCTATCCGGCCAATGCCGAGTTCGTTCCGGCGGACGTCTGGTTCGGCACGGCGCCGGCGGCCGCCGGACCCGAGGCGCTCGTGCTCCGCTACCTCGCGGCGTTCGGCCCGGCGACCGCGCGCGATGCGGCCGCATGGTCGGGACTGACAAAGCTCGGCCCCGTGTTCGAGGCGCTGCGCGATCAACTCGTGGTGCTGCGTGACGACGAGGATCGCGAACTGTTCGATCTACTCGACGCGCCGCGGCCATCCGCCGACACGCCGGCGCCGGTGCGGTTTCTTCCCGAGTACGACAATTTGATGCTCGCGTACGCGGATCACGCGCGCGTGATCGATCCGGTGCGCCGCCCGGCGCTGACCACGAAGAACGGGATCATCGCCGCGACCTTTCTCGTCGATGGCCGCGTCGCCGGCACCTGGACCATGAAGCGAGTGAAGGGGCGGGCGACCCTCTTGCTCGCGCCGTTCGGCAAGCTGACAAAGGTCGCGTTCAGCGCGCTGGCGGCCGAGGGCGAGGCGCTGCTGCAATTCGTCGAGCCGGACGCGACGACGTTTGTCGTGACGTGATCTTCGCGAGCTTCTTCGCGACCAGCGTGCGCTGTAGATCTCGCAGGACGTCCTTGCCGACCCAGCGCGACTCACCGGAGGTGACGAGCCGCGTCGCGATCTCGATCGCCGCATCGTGCATCGTCTGATTGCGGACGCCGATCGTTCGCAGCGCCCAGCTCACGCCCTTCTTGACGAAGTTGCGGCCATCGGTCGCCGCGGCCTCGCAGAACGCCAAGATGCGCAGCAGCTCGCGCTTGTCGTGCAACGCCACTCACGCGTGCGGCGTCCGTTCGAACAGCGCGAAGCACAGCGTGTCGCACACCACCGATCCATCTGCGCCGGTGTCACGCGCTCGGGCTCCTCGACATACGCGGCCATCATCCGCGCCTCGTACCAGCCGCTCGCCCACAGCTTCGCAGCAAGCTCGTGACTCTTGCCGTAGCCCTTCGCGAGCTTCTGGATCTCGCCCACCGGCACGCCAAAGGCTTCCGTCGAGACAATGCCGAATCGTGCGTGCCCCTCGCGATGCTTGACGCTCCCGGCGCGCTTCAATGCGGCAAGGACCGCCTCGACCGTCGCATCAGCCACCGGGGGCCCCTCCGAGCAACTCGCGGCGAGCCTACCGCGGGCGATCCACAGAGCGGCGCCTTGACGGCTACCGGCCCGAGATGGCATTTATCAGTCCCCATTCCGGAGTAGCTCAGGGGTAGAGCAGGCGGCTGTTAACCGCCGGGTCGGGGGTTCGAAGCCCTCCTCCGGAGCCAACGACGAAGCGATGCTGCCGCGCAGAGTAGCGGCGCCTTCCGGAGAGATCCAATGGGTTGGGCAGATGGGCATATCGCGCGTCTCGCGCAGGGCGAGACCGTGCAGTTCCGACCGCGCGGTCACTCCATGACCGGCAAGGTCAACGACGGGCAGTTGTGCACGGTCGTCCCGATCGGGGAGTCCGTGATCGCAGTCGGCGACATCGTGCTCTGCCGGGTGAAGGGCAACCAGTACCTGCATCTAGTGAAGGCGTTGCAGGGCGATCGCATTCAGATCGGCAACAATCGCGGCGGCATCAATGGCTGGGTGACGCGGCGGCAGATCTTCGGCCGCCTCACGGCGGTCGAGTGAGCTACACGATCGAACAAGCTGCGGTGCTGGCTGGCCAGCTGGAGCGACTCGCGACCTCGGGCGTCCATCAGATCGCAGGTCAGTTCGCTAACCTCGAGTTCTGGCTGAAAGAGGCAGAGCACGTGCTCGCGACGATCGATGACTACCCGCGCCGATTCCGTCAGCTGCGCGACGCCCAGACCGCGTGGGTCACCGCGCACGGCACGCAGGTCCTCGGCTACTGCGCGCACTGCGGTGGATGCTGCGAGCTCGGGCAGCGGGCTCCGGCGGCACCGACCCGGATCTCCTCGGACGAGCTCGACCTCGCGCGGCGGGGAGTGGGGAAGGGATGCTATCAATTGCTGCTGCGATGCCACCGCGCGCATCTACTCGCCGAGTCAGAACTTCGAGCCGCGTGCGATCGCGTCGGAGTGACGCTGGAGACCGAAGACCTCGAACGCTGAGCGCGTCGGTGTTTGCGCGGAAACACGGACAACGGTCGTCGTCCCTGTCGATCATGTTTCGTTTGATTGGGGCTCTAAAGTATTTGGCGCGCGCGTCCCGCGCGGTGACTCCTTCGTTGGTCGTGCGACGCCCCGTGATCGCGCCAAGTCGACGGCGCGCTACGTCCTTCGCCTCCATACCAGGTAGATGAGGAAGGACCAGGCACGGGCAGGTCCGTTGGCCGGACATCGCTTCGGACAAATCTCGGACACGTCCGTGGTGAAGCGGGGACCGCGAAATCAACCCCGGTCCGGATCTCCGCCTATCAGCTCGCTTCGCTCGGATGGCTCTCGCATCGCGGCAGTCTCGGCGGCCGAGCACGACGCAGCCAGGTGGGGTTCACACAGCGCTTACGATGAGAACCTCGCGCACCGCTTGGTCGTAGAGCCGCAACCGCGGGGGCCTCGCCGTGACGACCGCCGCGGCGACGGAGTTCAAGACCCGGATCGAGTGCTTGCGGTGGTACC
>JAYUYE010000715.1:0-3610 GCA_043752985.1 Myxococcales bacterium | reverse complement strand
GATGCTGCTCGAGGCGTTCGTCGCCGTCATCGCGGTGGCCACGATCATGATCGTCGCCCGGCCCCCCGGCGGCGGCATGATCCCGGCGGATGCCGCGTACGCGAGTGGCATCGGCGCGTTCCTCCACGCACTGACCGGGCTGGATCCGGTTGCCGCGACCACGTTCGGCGCGATGGTGCTGTCGACGTTCATCTTCGACACTCTCGACACGGCGACCCGGCTCGGGCGCTACATCCTCCAGGAGCTGTTCGGTACCACGAGCAAGCTGTCCGGCTACCTCACCACCGCCGCGACCGTGATCGTCCCGCTGATCTTCCTGATGCTCTCCGGCAAGAACAGCTTCCGAAAGTTCTGGGTGCTATTCGGAACGTCGAATCAGCTCCTCGCGGCGCTGTCGCTGCTCGCGATCGCGGTCTGGCTCAAGCGCCAGGGCAAACCGATCTGGTATGTCGTCGCGCCGATGATCCTCGTGATGTCGGTGACCGTCGTCGCGCTCGCGATCCAGACCCGGATGCTCGTCGAGATGGCGCTGTTCTCGACCGACTGGATCAATGGCCTGATCTCCGCGATCCTGCTCGGACTCGCGGCGCTGCTCGTGTGGTTCGCTAGGCGGGCGTGGTCGGCGGCACTGCCGGAGCTGTGACCTCGGCGACCTTGACCAGGCGGTCGGCACCGCGGCCGTGGCGATAGGCCTTCTCCGGACCGTCGACGAACTTCGTGCCGTTCCACTGCCGGTTGACGATCGAGATCGTGTCGCCGTTGATCTCGAGGCGGTTGTAGCTGTTGGGCTCGCCGCGGTGCCGGTTCGAGACGCAGGTACCCGCGTTGACGCCGAGCACCGAGTGGTCCTCGTTGCGATAGCCCGCCGCGTCGGGGGCATGCGCGTACGAGACATGAAGGTGACCCGTGAGGATCAGATCCACGCGGACGTTGACGAGGCGGGGAATCGCCTCGGATGCGCCGTCGACCAGGTAGCTCTCGGGGACCTGGCGCGGGATGACGAACGGGTGATGCGCGACGAGGAGCTTCCACCGCTTCGGATGCAGCGCGAACCGCTCGCACACGGTTGCGAGTTGCTCGGGCGGGATGGTGCCGTCTTTGATCGTGAAGCCATGGGCGGTGTTCAGCCCGCACACGACCATCTCGTCGTCCTCGTAGAACGGCGTCAGGTCCGCGGAGATGTACTTCTTGAAGCGCCGCATCGGTGCGAGGAACCGGTGGAACAGGTCGTAGAGCGGGATGTCATGGTTGCCCGGGACGACCAGGTAGGGCGCGGTCAGCCGGTCGAGCCATGCTCGCGCCTCGCGGTACTGAGCTCGGCGCGCGCGCTGGGTCAGGTCACCACTGATCGCGATCAGGGACGGCATGGGGGCCGTGATCCCGTTCAGCTCGTCGAGCAGACCCTGCGCGACCTCCGGGATATCGCGCCCGAAATGTGGATCGGAGATGTGGGCGATGATCTTCACGCGGCGTCTCCACGTTCAGCGCCGACGGCAACAGGTGCCGGTTCCGCGAGCTCGACGGCAGCGGGCGCGATCACGGCGAGCGCGCCGGGCCGGCTGCGATAGTAGAGCGGGGAAGACATCATCTCGACCTCGCCGTCGATCGCGACCCGGATGCGACGATGGCCGGTGCGGATGATCGCCTCGCGAATCTCGTGGGCCTCGAAGTCTGCGACGGCGTCCAGACGCTGGAGGATCGCGCGGACCATGACCCAGAACATCTTGAGGCGACTCGTCGCCTTGATCATGTAGAGGCTGAGATGGCCCCGGTCGAGGCGCGCGCGCGCGCCGAGCTCGAGCACGTTGACCGTGTACGCGTTGTTGCCGATGAACACGAGCGGAGTTCGCGCGCTCAGTGTCCCTAGCTCGGTGACGATCCGGGCCTTCAGCAACGGGAACCGGCGCAGCACCCGCAGGGCGGCGCGGAACATCGCCGACCACTTGCCGCGTCCCGATGCCTTGCGGTCGCGGTCGCGGCGGATCACGGTCTCGGGATAGAGGCCGATCGAGGAGTTGTTGACGAACACGCGGCCGTTGAGCTCGCCGACGTCGATGCGGATGACGCCACCGCCCGCAATCGCCCGGGCCGCCTCGGCGAGGCCGAACGGCATCTTGAGATCTTTGGCGAAGTGATTGAGCGTCCCGAGCGGGATCACCGCGAGAGGAACCGTCCCCCCGGCGAGGGCCGAGGCGACGGCGCTGACCGTTCCGTCGCCGCCTGCAGCGACCACGGCATCGACCCCGGAGCTCGCGAGCTCCCGTGCGGTCTGGGTCAGCCGCGCGGGTTCGCACAGGTGGACTTCGGCGTCGAGCCCGACTGCGGTCAGCGCCGCGAGGATCTCGGCCTTCCGCTCCTCGCATTTCGCGCTGCCGATCGAGCCAGCGCCTGCATTCATGACCACGGCCACCTTCATGCGTTGCTGCAGAGCAAGCAGCGTGCCGGTGCGGCGTGCGCAGGCGCTCAGCCGGTCGTCGAGGTCGCCGTGGCCGAGCATGTCGCGACAGGGTGGGGCCCGATCGCCTGCGCACATGCGCGAACGCTATCAGCCGCGCATCTTCTCGCGCGACACCGCCGCGAGGAACTGCCCGGCGCCGCGCAGCAGTTCCAGCTTCGACATCGGCGCGCCGGCAAAGTCCTGGGTCGCCACCCGGAACAGCGACGGTAGCCGCTGCATCATCCGCTCGACCGTGGGCCGCTTCGGCCCGAAGAACCAGCGGTAGCAGGCGTGGCGGATTCTCAGCTGACGGCCGAGGTGGTGGCCGTGAACTGTGCTCCGCCAGTCCGAGAACCGCAGCCGGTCCGCCGCGAATGCGCGCGCGAGGTACGGACCCGCAACCGCGCCGTACTCGATCGCCTGACCGATGCCCTCGCCGGTAGCGATGTCGATGCCGGCTGCTTCGCCGACGAGCAGCACGCGCGGCACGGCGACCTCCGCACCCGGCTCGAACCCGCGCTCCGCGAACTGCTTGTGCCGGTAGCGCTTCGGGTCGAGCCCGCGCGCCGTGAGGTACGCGGCGAGCCGTGCGCGCGCGTCGTCGGGCCCGAGGTTGCGGATCACGTACGCGCCGCGACACACGAGCGGCACGCCGTTCACGACCGTCGGGAAGTCCCAGGTGTAGCCGTTGAGATCGCGGTCATCGAAGTCGAACACCACGGTGTCGCGCGGCAGATCATGCGAGACGCCCTCGGTGTCGAGCTCGACGACCTGCGCGCGGAGCTCGCCGCGAGCAAATCCCGCCTGGCGCCGCACGATGCCACCGACGCCGTCGGCACCGATGATCGCACGGGCCTGGATCAGCTCACCGTCGGCGGTCGTCACGCGCACGCCGTCGTCTCCGACCGCGATGGTCTCGACCGCGCAGCCATCACGGATCTCGATCCCGCGTGCGATCGCCTGGTTCGCGAGCGCGTGATCGAACTCGACGCGGCGCACTACGACGCCGAGACCATCCTGGCGGGTGATGATCGTATCGCCGCTGAGCCGGAGCGCGATCGCATCGAGCTTGACCTTCGGGCAGTCGACCGTGACCCCGAGCTTGTCGAGGATCGCGAACGCGCGCGCACCGATGCCGCCCGCGCAGATCTTCTCGCGTGGGTAGCGCTCCTT
>JAYUYE010000714.1:0-3611 GCA_043752985.1 Myxococcales bacterium | reverse complement strand
GCATGCGGTTCAACACCCTGAGCGGATCCATCGTGCGGCAGGGCGTGTTGTTCAGTCCGAACATCTCGACGACCGCGACCGGGCCCGTCACGCAGGGCATCGCGAACCTCCAGTAGCGTCAGCCGGGCGGCGTCGCGGCCGTGAGCGCCTCGACGCGCGCTCGTTGCGTCGACAGATCGTCGTCACGCACGTGGCGCGGTACGCCTTGCACCTCGGAGACGATGCGCAGCGCCTCGAGGATCTTGAGGACGTAGAACGTCACGTCGATCTCCCACCAGTAGAAGCCCTGGCGCGCCGAGCGCTGATAGTGGTGATGGTTGTTGTGCCAGCCCTCGCCGAGCGTGAGCACCGCGAGCACGGGGTTGTTGCGCGATTCGTCTTTCGTCGCGTAGCGACGACTACCCCAGACGTGCGCGAGCGAGTTGATGCAAAACGTGACGTGCCACGCGACGACGATCGACAGGAAGTGGCCGTAGAACAGCGCCGTCGATCCGCCGATGAAATAGATCACGAAGCCCCACGCCGTCGCGATCAACAGATCGTGGCGATCCAGCCAGCGCAGCTCGGGGTACTTCGCGAAGTCTTTGATCTTGTCGAGGTCAGTCGCGCGATTGCGCGGCGCGAGGATCCACAGAAAGTGCGACCACCAGAACCCGCGCTGCACCGGTGAGTGCGTGTCCTCGGGCTCGTCGGAGAACTTGTGATGATTGCGATGGTGCGCGGCCCACCACAGCACGCCCTGCTGCGCGCTGCTCATCGCGAGTAGCGCGAGGATCAGCTGAACCACGCGACCGGTCTTGAACGTGCGGTGCGCGAAGTAGCGATGGTAGCCGCCCGTGATCGCGAACATCCGCACGAGGTAGCTACCGACCAGCCAGGCGAGCGCGGCCCAGCTCCAGCCGACGATGATGCAGCCGACGATCGTCACGCCGTGAACCGTCCAGAACGGGAGGTTGTCGCGCCACCCTGGCCGATCAGACATCGGGTACATCCATGCACTGTGTCCCGCATCGGGCTGCGCGAATGTCAGCGTTGCGGCAGCGTTACGACCGACGTGACCATTTCATGACCTGCACAGCTGTCACCGCGCCGTGCCTCACGCCGCGCCGGGGCTGGCGTGGACCGGGCAGCGTGACTCCCTTCTCCGCGCCGACACCACCGCTTTGTATGGGCTCTCACGGATTGGACCGGGGTTGATCCACCGGCGGTACCGCGGCTCGGTGTCGGTGGATGTGGACCTGTTCCCGTCGAGGATCGAGCGCGATATCGTCGCGGACTTCGAGCCGTCCATGCCGATCGCGGCCGCCTGTACCCAGGCCTGGTTGGAACGATCCTCACGGTCTGTGTCAGCTCAGGCTTAAAACCGGGAAATTCCTCAGGCATACTATTGGTTGTGACCATTCCGGCGGGGACTCTGGTCCCTCGGGACGCCAGGGATTTCGGCAGCTATCAGCTGATCGCGAAGCTCGCGACTGGTGGGATGGCCGAAATCTTTTTGGCGCGACCTTCGGGTCGAGGTCAGCAAGACGTTCTCGTGCTCAAGCGGATCCTTCCGCATCTCGCGGAAGACGATCACTTCGTCACGATGTTTCGAGATGAGGCGGACCTCGCGCATCAGCTCGTGCACAAGAACGTGTGTCAGGTGCACGCGTTCGGCGAGTACGCCGGCACGTGGTTCATCGCCATGGAGTATCTCCACGGCGTCCCGCTATCGCGGATGATGACGCGGCTCTCGAAGGCCGGAAAGATGCTCGACCTTCGGATGGTCGCCGGCATCATCGTCCAGGCCTGCGAGGGTCTGCACGCGGCGCACGAAGCGCGCGGCCCCGACGGTGTGCTGCTCAACGTCGTGCATCGCGATGTGTCGCCGCCGAACATCATGGTGTGCGGCGACGGCCTCGTGAAGGTCCTCGACTTCGGTATCGCAAAAGCGCGCGGTGCGAACTCGCGCACGCGAACCGGCACGGTCAAGGGCAAGAACGCGTACATGTCTCCCGAGCAGATCCTCGGCAAGCCACTCGATCGGCGCAGCGATGTGTTCGCGCTCGCGATCGTCATGTACGAGATGCTCGCGATCAAGCGGTTGTTCCACCGCGACTCGGACTTCCTCACGTTCAAGGCGATCACCGAAGAGCCCATTCCGGACATTCGCGAGCGCCGACCCGATCTCCCGGCCGGCATGCGCGCCGCATTGATCCAGGCGATGGCGCGCGATCCCAACGGACGGTTCGAGACGGCGCAAGGCTTCGCGAATGCGATCCGCAGCTCGCTCGCGACCCTCGGCGGTCCGGCGAGCCAGAACGATCTTGCTCGCCTGTTGTTCACCGATTTCGGCGACGAGATGGCCGCGCGCGACGAGATTCTCAAGGCCGCCGACGAGCCCGCGCCACCTCCGACCCCGCGCCCGATGACGGGCCAGATGCATATCCAGCGCACGCCGGCACCGCCGCCACCGCTGCCGCCCGCTGCGCGCAGTGGCGAGCTCGGCGTTGCCCGCGTCAAGCCGCCGACGATGCCGGGCCCCGAGGCCGGCGTACCGTCGATGATCGTCAACAACCAGGGCTCGAGCAAGGTCGAAGTCCTGCCGGTCCCGCCGCTTCCCGAGGGCGTGATCGATCTGTCGGCCAACGTCCCGGTCGACTCGTGGATGGCGAACCCCGACACGAACCTCCTGCGCGCGCACCGCATGAAGGGCATGCTCACCGTCGTGGCCGCGCTCGTCGTCCTCGGGGCGCTCGGCATCGGCGTGTTCCTGTTCCTGCAGAGCGGCGACGACAGCGAGAAGGACTCCAAGGTCGTCACCACCGTGCCGGTCGACGCTGCGCCCAAGCCCGAGGTCGTCGACGCGAGCAACAGCATGTCGAAAGACGACATCCTCGCGATTTCACGGTTCGGCTACCTGACGATCAAGTCGAACGCAAAGACCACGATCTACGTCGACGGCAAGTACATCGGCGAGACCCCGATGACGCGTCTGCCGCTGCCGCCCGGGCCCAAGAAGATCAAGGCCGTCGGTCCCAAGAACAAGACGAAGATGATCAACACGACGATCCTCGGCGGTCAGGATACCGACGAGGGCACGATCATCTGGTGAACGTCGTCCAAGCCGTTGGCCTTGGTCTCGGCCTCGGCGTGATCACCGGCCTGCCCCTCGGCGTCGTCAACGTCGCGATCGTGGATGCAGCCGCAGCGGGCAGCCGCCGCTACGCGATCGGCCTTGGCATCGGCGGCGCGCTCGCCGACACCGTGCACTCGCTGCTCGCGTTCGTTGGCGTCGGTCGCTTCGTCATCGAGCGCCCTGACCTCGTCCGGATCCTCACCGTTGTCGCTGCGGTGACCATCACGGCGTACGCGGTCCTCGCCTGGCGGCGTCACCGCAGGCCCGCGGCCATCAAGCCGGCCGCAGCGGTCACGTCGAGCTCCCTCGGGCGAGGCATCCCGTCTGGCCTCGCGCTCACGCTGCCGAATCCCGGGGCGCTCGGTGCGTGGGTCACGATCGCGGCAGCGCTCTGGCCGCATGCGAACCTCGACGAGGCGATCGGCATCGGCGTCGGCGTCGGCGTCGGCTCGGCGGCGTGGTTCACGCTGCTCGCGTGGCTCGTGTCGCGACT
>JAYUYE010000713.1:0-3615 GCA_043752985.1 Myxococcales bacterium | reverse complement strand
TTGTCGACGACGAGCTTGAGCAGGACGTTCTCGTCGCGCCCGGAGAGCGCGAATCGCATCGGCCGAAATGTCGCGCGATAGACGCGAAGCGTGTGACCCGCGGCGAGTGCCGCCGGCTCGGTCAAGCCGACCGACGCGGCTGCAGGCTGGCCGAACACCGCCGTCGGGATCAAGTGATGGTGGATCGGCGTGGGGCGATTGCCGAACAGCGTGTCGGCCACCGCGTGACCCTCGCGGATCGCGACCGGGGTCAGCGCGACGCGGCCAGTGACGTCACCGACGGCGTAGATGTGCGGCACGCTCGTGCGCGACCACTCATCGACGGGGATCGCGTGCTTCGCATCGAGCGTGACGCCCGCCTCGGCGAGACCGAGCCCCAGGCTGTTGGGATCGCGGCCGACGGCGGCCATCTGGAGATCGACCTCGATCGTGCGGTCACCCGCGACCAGCGCGCCGGGTTTGCCACCGAGCTCGGTGCAGCACACGACGTCGATCCCGTTCGCCGTCAGTCCCTTCGTCATCGCCTCGCGAACCTCGGGATCGAAGCCGCGCAGCACGAGCGTGTCGCGATGGATCAAGGTGACCTGTGCGCCGAGCCCCGCGAAGATGTGCGCGAACTCGACACCGATGTAGCCACCGCCGAGGATCGCGATCCGCTTCGGCAAGCTCGGCAGGTGGAAGGCTTCGTCGGACGTGATCCACGCCGGCGACGGTCGCTTCGCCCGCCCACCCGTGGCGATCAGAATGTTGGCGGCGCTGATCCGGCGGCCTGCCACCTCGATCGTGTGGTTGTCGGCGAGCACCGCGCGACCCTCGATCACCTCGCAGCCGGCCTTGGTCAGGCGCGATGCATAGGCTTGTGACAGCCGCGTGATCTCCTTGTCCTTGGCAGCTATCAGGGTGGCCCAGTCGTGGCTCACCCCCTCGATGGTCCAGCCATTTCCGCGCGCGTCCTCGAGCGTCCGACTGACCTCACTGGCGTAGACCAGGAGCTTCTTGGGGACGCAGCCACGGACCACGCACGTCCCGCCCCACCGATCCTCTTCGGCAACCGCAACACGAGCACCATGCTCCGCCGCCACCCTCGCTGCACGCACACCACCCGACCCGCCTCCGAGCACGAACAAGTCCACGTCGAAGCGCGTCATGAATGCGAGCATACGTGGGCTGCCGCACACCGGCATCAGTCGGTGTCAGCACAAGTCGAACTGAAACGGAACTTGAGTTCAATAATCGTGTGGACTCGGCGGTGGAGATTGATAGGCTGCCGAGGACTCAGGGGGGTCTTACATGCGCAGCAGCATTCGCTTTGCGACGATTTTTTCGGTTCTCGTGACCACGCTCGCCGCCTGCAATGGCGGGGACGACACCGTGGTCGAGCCCGATGCGCCCGGAACGATCGAGCCGCCTGCGCGTGGCTTCCAGATCACCTCCAAAGACATCACGATCATGCCGGGGCAGGAGATCACCTACTGCTATTACTTCCGCACCCCGAACACCGAGACGATGGCGATCAACAAGTGGAAGTCCGTCATGACCGCCGGCAGCCACCACATGATCATGTTCACGACCGGGACGACCGACCTGATGCCCCCGGGCACGGTCTCGGCGACCAACTGCGGCTTCGGCGCTGGCACCGGCACAACCGTTCCGTCGTGGACGTACTCCGCGCAAAACGTCGTCAACGAGATCGAGCTGCCGTCCGATGACGGCGCCGGCAAGCCGCTCGCGCAGGAGATCGCGCCGAACACGCCCGCGTTCTTCCAGATGCACTACCTCAACGTCGGCGAGCAGCCGATCATCGTTCACGTGACGCTCAACGCCGAGGCGCTGCCCGCGGCGGCCCCATTCACCAAGACGGCCGCTTACACCACGTACAACGCTGGCATCCAGATCCCCGCGATGACCAGCAGCTACACGGAAACCAGGACCTGCCCGACGCCGGTCGGCTCGAAGTTCTGGCTGATGTCGACCCACGCGCACAAGCAAGCGGTCAAGACGACCGTCAAGAACGGCGCCGTGGCGAGCACGAACATCGCGTTCGACAGCACCGACTGGGAGCATCCCGGCGCGCAGAAGTGGATGACGGCGCCGTTCTACTCGTTCGACAGCAACCAGCTGACGTTCTCGTGCACGTACAACAATCCGACGAACCGCATCATCTCGTCAGGTGACAGCGCGGTGACGGACGAGATGTGCATGGCGTCGGGCTACTACTTCCCGGCGACCGAGCCGTTCTTCTGCGCGTGCACCGCGACGACCTGCTTCAAACTTTAATCACTCGTCGTTGATCTCGATCACGATCTCCTCGACCGTGATCGTGTCTTCGGGCGCCGTGATGGTCGGTGCCGTGACGGTCGGAGTGGTGGTCGCAGCGGCCGGCGCTGCCGCCGCCGCCGGGGCAACCACCTCGACCGTGGGGGTGGTCTCTTCGTCGGCGACCGCAACTTTGTCGGCCTCGCGTGGCGCGATGCTCTCACCGCCGTCGGTCTCGCGCTCCGCCGTCTCGGGCCAGGCCGGGCCCTTGGATCCGCGCGCGCCGCATGCGGCGAGGAACAGACCGGCGACGAGCAACGCGGCGAACCTCATCGTCGAAGCGTAGCAGCCATCCTCCGGGTCGTGCTACCGCCTCCTCATGATCGAGGTTGGCAAGAAGGCACCTGCATTCACGCTCGAGTCCTCCGACGGCGGCAAGGTCAAGCTCGGGGACCACGCGGGCAAGCCGGTCGTCGTCTACTTCTACCCGCGCGACAACACGCCGGGCTGCACCGTCGAGGCGCAGGAGTTCAGCGCGGCGATTCCGGCGCTCAAGAAGCTCGGCGCGGTCGTCCTCGGCGTCAGCAAAGATTCGATCGCGTCGCACTGCAAGTTCCGCGACAAGTACAGCCTCGCGTTCCCGCTGCTCTCGGATCCCGACGGCACGGTGCTCGAGGCGTACGGCGCGTGGGGCGACAAGGTGATGTACGGCAAGAAGATGAAGGGCATCATCCGCTCGACGGTCGTGATCGGCGCCGACGGTACGATCGCCAAGCACTGGCCCAAGGTCAGCGTGAAGGGCCACGTCGCCGACGTGGTCGAGTCCGTCAAGGCGCTCGCGAAGAAGTAGTCGCTACGGCGCGGGTGGCGCGGGTGGCGCGGCCGGTGCGGGCGCCGCGGGCGGCGGAGGTGGCCACGTGCCCGGACCGGTTCCCGCGGGCGGCTGCGTTCCGGCGGGTGGCGGCCACGTTCCCGGCTGCGTCCGGACGCCGGGCTGCATGCCCTGGCCCTGCTGCATGCGGACCGTCCATTCCGCCTTCGCACGCCGGCACGTCCCGGTCTTCATGTAGCCGTAGACCATTCCCGCGCCCCCGGCGGCCGCTGCGACGGCGTAGGTCACCATGCCCGCCTTGCGCGAGAACGGGGGATCCTTCGGCTCGAAGATCTTGTCCCAGTCGGCATCGGTGCTCGACGCAGCGCCGATCAGGTTCAACGTCATCAGGGCGGTCCACACCGTGTCGAGGATCGGGACGACGCGGCTCGACGAGCAGTCGAAGGTCGGCACCTCGCGATGGTTCGCGGGTGGACCGCTCACGAACACGAACGAACACCCCGCCATCGCCACGAAACTGAGCCCGA
>JAYUYE010000712.1:0-3616 GCA_043752985.1 Myxococcales bacterium | reverse complement strand
GGACTGGCGGGAAGTCGCGAGTGTCGGAGGGCTGGGATAGCGTCGGACCGTGCGCATCCTCGGCCTCGACCCCGGCAGCCGCGTTTGCGGCTACGGCGTCATCGAGGAGACGGCGGGCGAGCTGCGCTATGTCGAGTGCGGGATCCTGACCGCGCCCGAGCACCGGCCCATGGAGTTTCGGCTCGGTGAGATCGCGCGGGGCCTCGAGGAGCTGATCGGCGAGCTGACGCCGGGCGTGGTCGCGATCGAGGATGTGTTCGTTCAGAACAACGTGCGGAGCGCACTCGCGCTGGCGCAGGCGCGGGGGATGGCGCTCGCGGTGGTCGGGCTGCGCGGCCTGGTCGTGGCGAGCTATCCGCCGGCGAGTGTGAAGAAGGCGGTGTCGGGATCGGGTCGTGCGGACAAGGCGCAGGTCGCGCGGATGGTCCAGGCGCTGATCGGCCTCAAGAGCTTGCCGCGCGCCGATGCAACGGATGCACTCGCGGTGGCGATCACCCACGGGCGCACGATGCGCCCGATGACAGCGCGGATCACTCCGGCCGTGGTAAAGGCTCGCCCGAGGGAAACGACGTGATCGCGCGACTCGAGGGGATCCTGGTTCGCGACGGCGAGCACGTGATCGTGGACTGCAACGGCGTTGGCTACGAGGTCACGTGCTCGGCGTACACGATCGCGGCGCTGCCCACGAGCGGCGAGCGGGTCACGCTGCGCGTGTACACGCAGATGCGCGAGACGGCGATCGCGCTGTACGGCTTCGTCGATGCGCAGGAGCGCGATCTGTTCGATCTGCTGATCACGGTGAAGAATGTCGGACCGTCGACCGCGATCGCCATGCTGTCGGGGGCGAACCCGCGCGACATCGCAGCGCTGATCGCGCGCGAGGATGTCCCGGGCCTGACGAAGATCAAAGGCATCGGCAAGAAGACCGCAGAGCTGTTGGTCGTCGAGCTGCGCGAGAAGTGCGAGCTGATGGTGATGACGTGGAATGCAGCCGGTGGGATCCGGCCGGTGGCGACAGCGTCGGGCTCGGTGCGGACGTCGAAGGCGGGGCGGCATCCGCTGCTCGGCGAGGTGATGACGGCGCTCGTCAACATGGGCTGGCGGCCGGTCGAGGCGGAAGCGGTGGTCGCCGAGCTGGTCATCGAGGAGAGCACCACGATCGAGGTGCTGCTGCGCCAGGCGCTGCGGAGCATGCCGCGATGACCGCCTCATGACGCGAAAAAAACACATCGACGGTCCGGCCGAGCCTGTCGAGGATCCGCGCGAGGTCGCGCCGGCGGCGAAGGGCAACGAGAAGACGTGGCAGGCCGCGCTGCGCCCGCAGACGTTCGACGACTACATCGGCCAGCGCGAGCTGATCGACAACCTCAAGATCTCGGTGCGCGCCGCGAAGCAGAACGGCTGGCCGCTCGATCACTTCCTGTTCGCTGGGCCACCGGGCCTCGGCAAGACCACGCTCGCGCACGTGATCGCGAACGAGCTCGGCGTCAACCTCCACGTCTCGAGCGGACCGGCGATCGATCACAAGGGCATGCTCGCGTCACTGTTGACGTCGCTCGGCGAGGGCGACGCGCTGTTCATCGACGAGATCCATCGGCTCGCGCCGGTGGTCGAGGAGAACCTCTATCCGGCAATGGAGGACTTCCGGTTCGATCTGTTCATCGGCGACGGCCCGCACGCGAAGGCGGTCACGATGCAGCTGCCGCGGTTCACGCTGCTCGGCGCGACCACGCGCATGGGCCTGTTGTCGGCGCCGCTGCTCGATCGGTTCGGCTTCCACTGGCAGCTCCGCTACTACGAGCTGCCCGACATGATCGCGATCGTGAAGCGCTCGGCCGCGCTGATCGGGATCACGATCGACAAGGACGGCGCGCACGAGATCGCGAGCCGCGCCCGCGGCACGCCGCGGATTGCGAACCGGCTGCTGCGCCGCGTGCGCGACTTTGCCGCGGTCGAGCGCGATGGCGCGATCGACGGTGACATCGCGTCGTCCTCGCTCGATCGCCTCGCGGTGGATCACGCGGGGCTCGACATGCTCGACCGCGCCTATCTCTCCGTGATCTGCGAGCGGTTCGACGGTGGGCCGGTCGGCATCGAAGCGGTCGCGGCGTCGCTGTCGGAGGAGCGCGGCACGCTCGAGGAAGTCGTCGAGCCGTTCTTGCTCCAGGTCGGCTTCATCGCGCGCACGCCCCGCGGTCGCGTTGCGACGGCCGCCGGCTATCAGCACATGGGGCTGGTCGCACCGACGAAGGCACCGTCGGGCGGGCAGGGCGGCGCGCAGGGTCGGCTGTTCTAGGCGCCAGCCGCCGGCTGTCGCAGGCGCCGGGGACAACTGACCCGAGCGTGCGTGGACCGCACAGCGCGGTCGTCGCAGGCATAGCGGCTGCACTTCTTCACCCGGATGCGGAGTCTCTCCATCGGTCTTGTTGCGGTCCTCGGTCTGGTCGGCTGCGTTGGTGACGGCGGCCGGGATGACGGTGAGCCGTCGGATGACGGCGACGGTGACGAGTACACTCCGTTTGACTCCAAGGCGGACGGCAACAGCGCCCTCGGCGGTCCGATCAAGTTTGCGGCCGAGTGCGCGCCCGGTAGCCGCATGACGATCGGCGCGGTCGGCGACGTGCTGCTCCACGGAGCTCTCCAGCAGCAGGCGATGGCGCGCCCGACGCGCGGTCGATTTGCGTCGCTGTGGTCACCGGTCACGGATCTGTTGTCCGCGGCCGACACGACCTACGCCAACATGGAAGGCCCGACCGCGCATGGCGTCAATGCGGGCGGCAGCGCGGTCACGGATCCCGGGTTCCGCTGGGACGCCGTCGTCTACTCGAGCTATCCGCAGTTCAACTATCACGGCTTCCTCGAAGAGGACCTCCTGGCCTCGGGGATCGACGTCGTGTCGACCGCGAACAACCACGCCATGGATCGCCGGCAACTCGGCGCCGATCGGACCATCGAACGGCTGCGCGAAGTCGGCCTCGCGTTCACCGGCACGCGGCATCGCAACGGCCTCGATGCGCCGTGGCACACGGTCACCGATTCGAAAGGCTTCAAGCTCGCGTGGCTCGCGTGCTCGTTCTCGACCAACGGCATCCCCGATCCGTCGGGTCAGGTGCTCGGATGCTGGGAGGACGAGGAGACTGTCGTCGCCGAGATCAAGAAGTTGAAGGCGACCGCCGGCATCGACGCCGTGATCGTGACGCCGCACTGGGGCGAGGAGTACACGGCGAGCCCATCGCGCGCGCAGCGTGACCTCGGCAAGCGCTTCCTCGACGCCGGCGCGACGATGATCCTCGGCAGCCATCCCCACGTGCTGCAGCCGTGGGAGAAGCACACCACGCCCGACGGCCGCGAGACATTCGTGATCTACTCGCTCGGCAACTTCGTCTCGGGCCAGGCTCAGCTCGCGCGCCGCTCGACGATCGTTCTCTACGTCGGCCTCACGCGCACGCCCTCGGGCGTGAAGATCAACGGCGTCCGCTACGTGCCGGCGATCATGAACACCCGCGATGGCGTGCGTGCCGTCGAGGCGATCGACCGCGCGGGCGGCAGCGTCGACAGCCGGCGGCAGACCGTCGGCATGTTCGGGACCGCGAACCTCCAGGATCCGGCGCAGCCG
>JAYUYE010000711.1:0-3618 GCA_043752985.1 Myxococcales bacterium | reverse complement strand
CCGCGGTCCCCGTCGATCCGGGTAGCTACGCGATCATCGTCGAGGCGCCGGGCCACAAGCCGTGGCGCACCGAGATCACCGTGCTGCACAAGTCCAGGCGAATCGTGGTCGTGCCGACGCTCGAGCGCGTCGTGGTGGCCGCGCCGCCCGTGGAACCGGCAGTGACCGCTGCGCCCGTGATGATTCGCCCGCCCGCTCCGCGCCGGGCATTGACCATGCGTACGGAGCGCGAGAGCTCGTTTACCGGTGAGCGCAAGCTCGGGCTCGTGCTCGGTCTGCTCGGCGGCGGTGCGATCGGCACCGGCGTGTACTTCGGCATGCAAGCCAAGGATCTCCAGCGCGATTCTGATGCGCTGTGTCCGCTCGTCGTGTGCGCGGATCCAGAGGGACTGCGGCTCAACAACCGCGCCCAGAATGCGGCGACGCGCGCCAACATCTTCTACGTCGCCGGCGGGGTCGCAGTTGCCTCCGCTGTCGTGTTGTTCATCGTCGGCGGTCCCGAGGAGCGCACGGTCGTGACGCCCACCGCGGGCCGCGATCAAGTCGGCGTCTCGGTCGCAGGGAGCTTCTGATGCGGATCCGTGCCCTCACGCTGTGCGTTCTCGGCGCCTGTTCGGTGCCTGACAAGCAACCCGTCCAGGCCGACGCCGGCGTCGACGCTGCGATTCCTCCCGGCGAGGACGGTAACCCGAACACGATGATCGTCGAGGCACCGGCCGAGTTCAGCCCGTTGGCCTCCGCGACGTTCGGGTTCGCGTCCGACGTGGCGACCGCGACATTTCTCTGCACCGTCGACGGGGAGACTCCGTTCACGTGCAGCTCGCCGTACACGCGCACGCTCAATGACGGGCCGCACACGTTCTCGGTCCGCGCGGTGGACACCAAGGGGAACAGCGACGACACCCCCGCCGAGCATCCATTCTCGATCGACACCGCGATGCCGCAGACCATCCTGATCAATGCGCCGCCGGCGCTCGACAACAGCGTGATGGTCCGCTTCACGTTCGACTCGAACGAGCGCAACGTGGTGTTCGATTGCTCGCTCGACAATGCAGCGTTCACGGTGTGCATGAGCGACGCGGAGATCGGTCCGATTGGAGATGGCGCGCATGCGTTCGCCGTTCGCGCGCGCGACCGTGCGGGCAATGTCGACTCGGCGCCGGCGATCCACGCGTGGAACGTCGACACCAGCACGCCCGACACCCAGCTCCTGTCGGGACCCACGGGTGCGTCGGGAGCGACCGGGGCGACCTTCACGTTCGTGTCGCCCGACGCCGGTGGCGGCGCGACGTTCCAGTGTCGAGTCGACGGCGGCACCATGGCCGACTGCGCCTCGCCGTATCAGGTCACGAACCTCACCGAAGGACCGCACACGTTCGCGGTCCGCGTGCGTGATGCCGTCGGAAACTTCGATCCGACGCCCGCGATGCGGACGTGGAGCGTCGATCTGACCCCGCCTGACACCATGATCACGTCGGGGCCGACCGGCACCGTGCCAGCGGCGAGCGCGGCGTTCGGCTTCATGGCGACCGAAGACGATGTCGTCTACGAGTGCAGCCTCGACAACGCGACGTTTGCCGCGTGCGCTGCGCCGGTCAGCTTCACCAGCCTCACCCAGGGCCCACACACGTTCGCGGTTCGCGCGCGGGATCTCGCGGGTCACACCGACGCCTCCCCAGCGACGCGAATGTGGACGGTAGACACCGTCGCGCCCGACATCATGTTCACCACGGCACCCGCCGAGGCGGGGACCACTGGCCCGCGCGTTGCGTTCGCGTTCACCGCGAGCGAGGGCAGCGCCGCGTGCAGCCTCGATGGCGGCGCGTTCGCTGCCTGCGCCAGCCCGCAAGCGTATAGCTTCGCGGCCGGCTCGCACACGTTCGCGGTTCGCGCGAGTGATGCCGGCGGCAACATGATGACCGCGACGCGGACGTGGACCGTGGCGTGCGCGGCCCCCGAGACGACCGGTGCGGTCGGGTTGTTGCACCTCGACGACACCGGCCAGACTCTCGCGAACGCGACGGGCGGCGCCGGAGCGGTGCTCGGCGATACGGATCAAGTGGAGGCGGCGGATCCAGGTGCGGCCACCGGGCGGTTCGGTGGCGGGCTCGTGTTTGCGTCCGCCGAGGATGATCATGTGACCTGGCCAGCGGCGATCGCTGCAGGCTCCGAGCTCTCGATCGAGCTGTGGGTTCGCGCCGATGCGCCGGGAGCCCTGTTCGTCAGTGGCGACGGCCGGGTGTCGCTGCGCGCGGCCGCGAGCGGTGGGTCGATGGTCGTGTTCCAGGGAACCGCCGCCGGCACCAACGTGTCGTCAGTAGCGGTCGCGACAGGTGTCTGGCATCGCGTGCTGCTCGTGGTCCAGGAACCAACGCTGCGCCTGTGGGTCGACGCGGCGCGGACCGACGGGGCGGGGCTCGCGCTCGGCACGCCGATCGCTCTCGACTCGGTCCGCCTCGGTGGCGGCTCGTTCGGTGGCTCGATCGACGAGGTCTGGATCGGGAACAGTGCGCTGGCCGGCGACGAAGCGTCGCTCGCGCGCTACTGCCCGCTCTAGTCGATCTCGATCAGGACGTTCACCGCGGCGCCGGTCGCCCTCAGGATCGTGATCTCGATGTACGGACCACTGAGCCAGTGGCCGGTGATCACGTTCCACTCGGGGTGACCGGAGTACGCCTGGAGGACGCCGGTCTCGCGGATCTCGCGAATGCTCGCGACGTGCTGCGCTCGAAATGAGGCGATCAGCTCGTCATACGGCCGGGCAAACTCGGTGGTGACGAAGTCATGCGTGGCGAGCTCGGTGAGCAGCGCGTCGGCAGCGACCTGCCGCGTGACCGCGAGGTTTCCCGCAACCGGAGCGATCGGATCGACGAGGTCGAGCGGGCGCGCGTAGGCGGCGAGGATCGCGGCGTCGACGGCCGCGGTCAGCTCGGCATCGCGTGCAGCGATCGAGGCGTACCAGCGACCGAACAGCGGCTGGAGCCGCGCCTCGACGGACTCCTTCGTGTTGAACGCGAAGGCATTGACGCGCGCGGGGCCGACGAGGCCTGCGGCATCGGCGAGGAACGCGGGAGACGCGGTGCGTGCCTCGCCATCGGCGAGTGCAGCCACGAAAGATTGCTCGTTGACGGTCGCTCCGACCGAGCCTCCACACTGCAGAACCGCAATCGCTTCGCCGCAGGATGCGAGATCGATCGCGCCCATCGGCAACGCGGCGAGGCATGACTGTGTCGCGGTGGTGCAGCCGAGGCGCGGCCACACCTCGTAGGCGTCGCCAGCGGTGACCCCGAGCTTCTTGATCGTGACGCCGAGGCGCGCGGTCTTCGTCACGCTCGCACCGCTCGCGAGCGCGGCGGTGATCACGAGCTTCGCGGTGGTGGCGGAGGACCCCGCGATCGCGAACGCGTGGTCGGGCGCGAGGTCGACCTCGAAGTGCGTGGCGTCGGTGCGCCGCAGATCGGTGAGCGCCACGCCGTTGACCGTCGCGGTCAATCCGGTCATCGCTGCCTGAGTCCGACCCTTCGCGCGGTAGACAACCGCACCGCCAAGCACGACGGGCGTCAGCTCTGCGGTGAGGTAGACGGTGGAAGCGCCGCTGAAGCTCGAGAACCGCGGGCG
>JAYUYE010000710.1:0-8837 GCA_043752985.1 Myxococcales bacterium | reverse complement strand
CTGTTCCCCCGGCATCGGAATCGCGCCCACCGGCGACGTCTCGGGCGGTTCCTCGATCACCCACATCTTCGCTCGCCGCGCGGCGCGTGGCACCGTCCCGAGCGCCGTTCCGGGCAATCGGCTCAACGCCACGTGCCGCACCGTCGGCGCGCTCGCCCGCACGCACGCCTGCAACGGCGCCGCCGACACCACGACCGTCGGCGTGGACAGATCGCTCGACTCGTCGGGAATCGTCGTCTCCACATCGAACACCTGAGCGATTCTTCTCTCCATGGAACGCTCCATCGCCGCTCCCGCGCGCCGGTTGCGTCACACCCGTTTGATTCCGGGCAGAGAGTTGCAACCTCGCGAAACCACAGGCAAGCAACCGCCGCGCACCGCGTCCGATAGAAGCCGCGGCAGAGCTGTGATGCGCGGCAGCGGATGCGATCGCGTCGCTTCGCGATGAGCGGCGGCAACATCCGGACCGCGGCGTTGCGGGCAGCGAGATCACCGCGGCGCACCTGGAGCGCGCGTCGCGCGTCGCGTCCGAGGGCATGGGTAGGCTCGCAGCGTGATTGTGCACGGCGCTGCGCAACCTTCCGCCGACTGACAGTTGGTCACGCCGGCGTACGGAATGGAGCCAGGGTGACGTACGCTCGCGATGGGTCGACGCGATTTCGCGGAACTTTTGGCGGCATGGCGGGTGCAATCGTCGACCACTCGCCGGACCGAGGACCTATGCATCACCGTTCACTCATCGCGTCATTGCTCTGCGTCGTCGCTGCCTGTGGAGCGCCACCGCCACCTCAATCTGTTGCTGCGCCGCCTCCGTCCATGGTTGCGGTCGCGGAGCCCGCGCCGCCGCCGGTAGCTGCGGAGCCGGAGACTCCGCTCGATCCGTCGATCCGGACCGGCAAGCTCAAGAACGGGATGACGTTCTATGTGATGGGGCACCAGAAGCCCGAGCAGCGAGCGGCGCTGTGGCTCGCGGTGAATGCCGGCTCGGTGCAGGAGGATGACGATCAGCGTGGCCTCGCGCACTTCGTCGAGCACATGGCGTTCAATGGAACGAAGCGCTACGCGAAGCAGGCGATCATCAACTACATCGAGAAGATCGGGATGCGGTTTGGTCCCGATGTGAACGCGTACACGTCGTTCGATCAGACCGTGTACATGCTGACGGTGCCCACCGACGACAAGGTGATGATGCACACCGGGCTCGATATCTTGCGAGACTGGGCGGGGAACATCTCGTTCGAGCCAGGCGAGGTCGAGAAGGAGCGCGGCGTGGTGCTCGAGGAGTGGCGGCTCGGGCGAGGACCGTTCGCGCGGATCAACGACAAGCAGTGGCCGATCATGTTTCAGGGCTCGAAGTACGCGGACCGGCTCCCGATCGGGTTGCCGGAGATCCTGAAGAAGGCGCCGCGCGAGGCGCTGGTTCGCTACTACAAGGACTGGTACCGGCCGGAGAACATGGCGGTGATCGCGGTCGGCGACTTTGATCCCGAGGAGATGGAGAAGGAGCTCGCGTCGCGGTTCGGCAACATGGCGTCGGACGGGACGAAGCGGCCGCGCGAAGCCGTCCCGGTTCCGCACGACCATCCGACCGCGGTGGCGATCGCGACGGATCCGGAGATGCCGTTCTCGCAGGTCCAGGTGATCGACAAGATGGATCACCGGAGCGAGCTGACGAAGAGCGATTATCGCAAGATGCTTGTCGAGGGGCTGTACCACTCGATGCTGCGGGCGCGGTTCAACCAGATCGCGCTCGATCCGGCGGCGCCGTTCACCAATGCGAGCTCGGGGACGAGCGACTTGACCCGCACGGCCGATGGGTTCATTCGCTCCGCGAGCGCGAAGCAGGGGCGGACGGCGGAGGCGTTGACGGTGCTCGTGCGCGAGATCGAGCGCGTCGAGCAGCATGGCTTCACCCAGGGCGAGCTGGACCGCGCGCGGAGCGAGACGCTCGCCAGCGCGGAGAGCTCTGCCGCGGAGTGGTCGAAGACGCCATCGGACCGGATCGCGGACGAGATGACGCGGCACTTCTTCGAGCGCGAGCAGATGCCTGGCAGAGCGGTCGAGCTCGAGATCAACAAGGCGGTGCTGCCGACGGTGACCCTCGCCGAGCTCAATCATCTGGCGGCAACGTGGGGCAACGAGAAGGGGCGGGTGATCTCGATCTCGGGGCCGGCGAGCACGAAGCTGCCGACGGAAGCGGAGACCCGCGCGCTATTTGCCTCTGCGTCGAAGGACAAGGTCGAGCCGTGGACTGACGAGGCGGCGCGGCCGTTAATGACGAAGCTGCCGACGCCGGGCAAGGTTGTTTCGGCGACGCGCGATACGGCCGCGGATGCGACGGTGTGGACGCTGTCGAACGGTGTGCGCGTGATCGTCAAGCCGACGACCTTTCAGAACGATGCGATCGAGATCCAGGGCTGGAAGATGGGCGGGAGCTCGCTGATTCCGGACATCGTGCACGGGCGCTTCGCGACCCAGGTCGTCGCGAGCGGCGGTGTCGGTGACCTCGACACGGTGGCGCTGCAGAAGGCGATGAAGGGCAAGGTCGCGCGGATCAGCGTCTCGCTCGGCGAGATGTCGGAGTCGGTCCGCGGCTCGACGCGCCCGGCGGACCTGGAGACCGCGATGCAGCTCTTGCACTTGAAGTTGACGGCGCCGCGCCGCGACGAGCGTGCGTTTGCTGCGTGGAAGGAAGATCAGCTGGAGTGGGCGCGCAATCGCCGGCTGCTGCCCGAGGTGAGCTTCTACGAGGACATGGAGGCCGTGCAGAGCAAGAACCATCCGCGCCGTCAGCCCACGACGCCGGAGCTGCTGGCCAAGGTCGAGCTCGACAAGGCACACACGGTGTGGAGGTCGCGATTCTCGGACTTCTCCGGCGCGACGTTCGTGTTCGTCGGCAACATCGATCCCGCAAAGCTGCAGCCGCTCGTCGAGCAGTACATCGCCAGCCTTCCGGCCAAGGGCAAGAAGGACAAGTGGAAGGACGTCGGTGTGACGTACGCGGTGGGCAAGGTGACGAAGGAGATCACGCAGGGCAGCGAGCCCAAGAGCTACGTGTCGATGATGTTCGGCGCGCCCGACACGTGGAGCCGGGACGCAGCGCGCGATGCGCGGGTGCTCGGCATGGTGCTGCAGATCCGGCTGCGCGAGGTGCTGCGCGAGGACATGGGGAGCGTGTATGGCGTGCGCTCGTTCGTGTCGCTGTCGCGCGAGCCGACGATGCGCCGCGAGGCGACGATCTCGTTCGGGTGCGATCCGGCGAACGTCGAGAAGCTGCGCGATGCGGCGTTCGGTGTGCTGCGCACGATCCAGAAGGAAGGCATCGGTCCCGAGTACCTGGCGAAGGTGACCGAGCAGCTGAAGCGGGCGCGCGAGACGGACGCGAAGGAGAACTGGTGGTGGAGCAGCCAGCTGCGCGAGGCGTACTGGTTCGGCGACGACTTCACCGCGGTGACCGATCTCGAAGGAATGCTCGTGCGCGTCACCAGCGATCGCGTCAAGGCCTCTGCGAAGCGGTTCTTCAGCGAGAAGCATCTGGTGTTCGGCGTGCTGCGTCCGCAGCTAGCGCCCGCGCCATAGCTTCCCGCAACCGGCGACGGCGAAGAGGGCGGCGAGGGGGAGGGCGGCGACGAAGAACAGGCGCACGCGGGCCCCGGACCGGACGGTTGCCCCGACCGTCGCACGGTGCGCACGGATCTGCGCATCTGCATCAAGGGTTTCGCATACCTGGATTCTCACAGGACCCCTTCACAGCCGGATCGGACCGTGCGAAGAACCAGCCCGATGACGACGGCGCTCCTGTTCCCTGGCCAGGGCTCGCAACGAGTCGGGATGGGGCGCGACCTCGCGCAGAAGTTTGACGTCGCGCGCCGCACCTATGAAGAGGCGGATGACGTGCTCGGGTTCGCGCTATCGAAGCTGTGCTTCGAAGGTCCCGAGGACGAGCTGACGCTGACGAAGCACACGCAGCCAGCGATCCTGACGACGTCGATCGCGGTGTTCCGCGTGCTCGTCGAGCGTGGCCTCGCATTCGATCTGGTCGCGGGTCACTCCCTCGGTGAGTGGAGCGCGCTGGTCGCGGCCGGCGCGATGTCGCTACGCGACGCGGTGATGCTCACGCACTTGCGCGGTACGTACATGCAGGAGGCCGTGCCCGTCGGGCAGGGCTCGATGGCGGCGCTGATGGGACTCGACCTCGCGAAGGTCCAGGCCGTGTGTGCGGCGGCAACGCAGCCGGGTGAGCCGTGCGAGCCGGCGAACCTCAACGGCGGCGGGCAGATCGTGATCTCGGGTCACACCAGCGCGATCGATCGCGCGATTCCGCAGGCCACCGCGGCGGGCGCGAAGATCGCGAAGCGGCTGACCGTCAGCGCACCCTTCCATTGTTCGATGATGAAGCCCGCGGCCGAGCGCCTCGCGGTTGCGCTCGCGGACATCGCGATCATGACGCCGCGCGTGCCGGTCGTCGCGAACGTCACCGCCGAGCCGACGCAGGATCCCGCGCGGATCAAGGACCTGCTCGTCCAGCAGGTCACCGCGTCGGTGCGCTGGGAGGAGTCGATCCAGACCGTCGAGAAGCTCGGCGTGACGAGGGCGTACGAGCTCGGCTCGGGTGCCGTGCTCAAGGGGCTGGTCCGCCGGATCGCGAAGTCGATCGAGGTCATCACGATCGGCGAGCCCCACGAAGTCGAAGCGTTCACGGCATAGGAAGTCCATGGCGATCATCGATAAAGCACTCGCAGGTAGGGTCGCGCTGGTCACCGGTGGCTCGCGAGGGATCGGTCGCGGCATCGCCGTGGCGCTCGGTCGGCGCGGCGCCAAGGTCATCATCAACTACGCATCGCGAGAGGATGCAGCGCGCGAGACAGCGGCCGAGGTCGAGGCGGTCGGCGGCCAGGCGGCGATCGCCGGCTTCGACGTCGCGAACGCGGCGGCGGTCACCGACGCGATCAAGGCGATCGGCAAGGACCACGGCGGGCTCGACATCCTGGTCAACAACGCAGGCGTCGCGGTCAACGGCATGCTGATGCGCATCACCGACGATGCGTGGGCGAAGACAATGCAGACGAACCTCAACGGCGCATTTCACTGCCTGCGCGCCGCGTCGATGTTGATCCTGAAGGCGAAGGGCGCCGGTCGGATCATCAACATCACGTCCGTCGTCGGCGAGCAGGGCAACGGCGGCCAGCTCGCGTACTCCGCGTCGAAGGCTGCTCTGATCGGCCTGACGATGTCGACCGCGCGCGAGCTCGCGTCGCGCGGCGTGACCTGCAATGCGGTGTCGCCAGGCTTCATCGAGACCGATATGACCGCCGAGCACCTACCCGAGGCAGCGCGCGGCAAGCTCCTCGAGCAGATCCCACTGGGGCGGATCGGCCGCTCCGACGAAGTAGCCGACGCCGTCGCCTTTCTGGCGGGCCCGGAGGCGGGATACATCACCGGTCAGGTCCTCCGTGTAAACGGCGGGCTGTTGATGTAATCCCGCGCTTGGTCTATTGATCGGTCGCGAACCACCCCGTACGTGTTCGAAGGGAACTACTCATGTCGCCTGATGAGATCGAGAGCAAGGTCAAGGAAATCATCTGCAATCAGCTGGAGGTCTCGGCCGAGCAGCTGCGCCCCGAGGCGTCGTTCATCGACGATCTGAAGGCGGATTCCCTCGCGGTCGTCGAGCTCGTGCTCGCGTTCGAGCAGGAGTTCAAGATCACGATCCCCGAGGAAGACACCGAGCAGATCAAGACGGTCAAGGACGCGGTCAACTACATCAAAACCCACGCGAAGTAGGCGTGAACAAGGTCCCGGCGGACAGCTTCGCAGGACGCGGTAAGGAGTTGCCATGCGGCGCGTTGTAATCACTGGCATCGGCCTCGTCACCCCGCTCGGCAATGACCTCGAATCCACGTGGTCAGGGCTGCTTGCGGGCAAGAACGCGGCTGGGCCGACCACCCTGTTCGACGTCACGAACTTCGCCACGAAGTTCTCGTGCGAGGTGAAGAACTGGGAGCCGAGCAAGTGGTTCGACAAGCGCGAGCTCAAGCACCTCGATCGGTTCCTCCAGTTCGGCGTCGCCGCCGGCATGATGGCGGTGGCGGATGCGGGGCTCGGGACGAAGGTCCCGGCCGGCGCAGAGGAGCGCTGGGGTAGCTATATCGGTGCAGGCCTCGGTGGTGTCCGCACGATCGAGGACACCTACGCGGCGCAGAAGGAGAAGGGCCCGCGTCACGGCTTTTCTCCGTACTTTGTCACCGACATCATCATCAACGAGCTGCCGGGCATGGTCTCGATCCGGACCGGCGCACTCGGCCCCAACTTCTCCCACGTGTCCGCGTGCGCGACCGGTGCGCACTCGATCGGCGAGGCAATGCGGGCGATCCGTCACGGCTACGCTGACGGCATGATCGCAGGTGGTGCCGAGGCCACGATCGGGATTCTCGGCGTCGGCGGCTTCAACGCGATGCGCGCGATGTCGACCCGCAATGATAATCCGACCAAGGCGAGCCGGCCGTTCGACAAGGACCGCGACGGCTTCGTGATCGGTGAGGGCGCAGGTGTGCTCGTGCTCGAGGAGCTCGAGACCGCCAAGAAGCGAGGCGCGCGGATCTACGCCGAGGTGATCGGCTACGGCGCCAACAGCGACGCTCACCACGTCGCAGCACCTGCACCGGAGCACAAGGGTGCGCAGCGCTGCTTCAAGCTCGCGCTCGACGACGCCAAGATCGCGCCGAGCGCTGTCGGCTACATCAACGCGCATGGCACGTCGACCGACCTCAACGACAAGAACGAGACGTTCGCGACCAAGGTCGTGTTCGGCGACCACGCGAGGAAGCTCGCGATGTCCTCGACCAAGTCGATGATGGGGCACACCCTCGGCGCCGCCGGGGGTATCGAGGCGGGCATCACGGCGCTGGCAATCACGCGCGGCGTCTTGCCACCGACCACGAACTACGAGACGCCGGATCCCGAGTGCGATCTTGACTACATCCCGAACGTCGCGCGCGAGCAGCGCGTCGATATCGCGATGTCGAACAGCTTCGGCTTTGGCGGAACCAACGCCGCGCTCGTTCTGTCGCGCTACAAGGGCGACTGATGAAGTGGTACGCAGGCAGCGACCACGCGGGGCTGGCGCTCAAGCGTCACCTCGTGGCGGCGCTGCGCGAGCTTGGTGACGATGTCATCGACGTCGGGACCACCGACGAGGCCTCGGTCGACTATCCCGAGTATGGCGCCGAAGTTGGCCGCCGGGTCGCGGCCGATGTGAATGCCCGCGGGCTCGTCGTGTGCGGGACCGGGATCGGGATCAGCATCGCGGCGAACAAGGTGCCGGGGGCGCGCTGCGCACTCGTTCATGACAGCTTCACCGCCGAGATGGCGCGCACGCACAATGACGCGAACATCATCGCGCTTGGTGCGCGCGTGGTTGGCGCGGGCGTCGCCGAGGCTGCACTCTCGACATTCCGCCGCCAGCCGTTCGAGGGTGGGCGCCACCAGCGCCGCGTCGATCAGCTCGGCCTGCTCGACAAGTCCAAGGGCTCGTAGGCGATGCGCTGCCCGTTCTGCGCGGCGTTCGAGGACAAGGTCATCGAGACCCGCGTGTCCAGGGACGGTTCGGAAATCCGGCGCCGTCGCGAGTGCGAGGGTGAGGGCTGCGGTCGCCGCTATACAACGTACGAGCGGATCGAGGAATCGATGCCCGCCGTGATCAAGGTCGATGGCCGGCGCGAGCCGTTCGATCGCACGAAGATCGAGCGTGGCCTCCAGGCATCGGTCGCCAAGCGCCCGGTGTCGCGCGACCAGATCGCCGAGCTGGCGCTCGAAGTCGAGCGCGAGATCGGGGAGCTCGGGCTGACCGAGATCAAGGCGCGCGATGTTGGCGAGCGCGTGTTGCCCAAGCTCAAGGCGCTCGATCAGGTCGCGTACGTGCGATTCGCATCGATCTATCGCGACTTCTCGGGCATCGAGGGCTTCGAGAAGGAGGTCGCTGCGATCCGGAGCGAGGACACCGGCCGCCACGATCTCGCGGAGATTCACGAAGGTGTTAGCTCGACCGATGAGCTGACCGACGAGCACGTCGTTCCGCCGAACGAGCGCGCGAGTTGAAGCTGACCGCAGCGCAGCGCGAACGCGACAGCGTTCACATGGCTCGCTGCCTCGAGCTCGCGGAGCGCTATCGCGGACGGACGTCGCCCAATCCAATCGTCGGCTGCGTGATCGTCGATCGCGCAGGTAAGGTCCTCGCCGAGGGTGCGCACGCCGGGCCGGGAACGGCGCATGCGGAGATCGCGGCGCTCAGGAAGCTCGAGGGCAAGGCAAAGGGCGCGACGCTCTACGTCAACCTCGAGCCGTGCAACCACCAAGGGCGGACCCCGCCGTGTGCGCCCGTCGTGCGCGACTGCGGCGTCGCGCGGGTGGTGATCGGCATGGAGGATCCGGTGCCCGGTCATGGCGGCGGGATCGCCGTGCTGAGGCGCAAGAAGATCGGCGTAACGGTCGGCGTGCTGCGCGTGGAGTGCGAGCGCGTGAACCGGCCGTTCTTGACCTGGGCACGCGAGGGACGCCCGGCGTTCACCCTCAAGGCCGCGGTCACGCTCGACGGCAAGATCGCGACGGTCGCCGGCGATTCGAAATGGATCACCGGCGAGGTCGCACGCGCCGACGTGATGCGGCTGCGCGATAGGCACGACGCTGTGATGGTCGGCATCGGTACTGTGCTTGCCGATGATCCGCAGCTCACCGCGCGCGTGAAGGGCGGCCGCGATCCGATTCGCATCGTGCTCGATGGCGAGCTGCGCACGCCGCCGACGGCGCGGCTGTTCGACGGGGTGGCGCCGCGCCGCTCC
>JAYUYE010000709.1:0-3623 GCA_043752985.1 Myxococcales bacterium | reverse complement strand
GGCGCGTCGAGCGCGGCGTCGATCACGATCGGCGGAGCATCGGGCGTCGCAGGTGGGGCGTCGTCCCCACACGCCGAGAGACCGGAGACGAGACCAAGACCGACAATCAAGAGCCAGGGACGGAACATGGGCGCATGGTGCGCGATCTCTACATTGCACGCCAGCGCAGCACGTCGATCGTCGCCGACTCAGGCGTTCGGCGGCGGCTTCGTGCGCCCGAACAGCCTGCGAAACAGGCCCGGCTTCGACGGCGCCGGGAACGCTGCGCTCAGCAACGCCGCCTTCATCTCTGCCGCGGATGCGTAGCGCTGGTCGCGGCTGTGCGCGAGCGCGCGGGCGACGACCAGATCGAGCCAGCCGGGGAGCTCTGGCTTCTGGCGCGCCGGGTGGCGCTCGAGCTCGCCCTTGACGACCTTCGACAGCAGCTCCTTCTTCGAGACGTAGCTGTACGGCCACTTCGCGGTCAGCACCTCGAACATCACGACGCCGAGCGAGAACAGATCGCTGCGCGCATCGACGGCCGTCGGATCGACGTATTGCTCGGGGCTGATGTAGAACGGCGTTCCGAGGAGCTGGTTCTTCGCGGTGAGCCGGAGCTCGTCTTCGACCTTCGCGAACCCGAGGTCGAGGACCTTCACCTTGTCGCCGCCATCCGACGCCCGCGAGATGTAGATGTTCGAGCTCTTGACGTCGCGGTGGACCACGCCGCGTCCGTGCAGCGCCTCGAGCGCGTCGAGCACGGCCACGGCGATCGTCACCACGCGCGCGGGATCGAGCGCACCATCGGCCTTGCGGATCGTGTGGAGGTCGCGCCCATCGAGACTCTCCATCTCGATGTATGCGCAGCCGTCCTCGGTGACGCCCGCATCGTGAACGTCGACGAAGGCGGGGTGACCCATCGCCGCGGTCTCCCGTGCCTCGCGCACGATGCGCGCACTGAGCTCGCGATCCGTGGCGTAGCGCTTGTGCAGGATCTTCAGGGCGATGTCGCGCTGGAGGACCGAGTGGCGCGCCGAGTAGACCGCCGCCATGCCGCCGACCCCGAGCAAGGCGCCAACGAGGTACTTGCCCGCGACGGTCTCGCCGGTCCGGCGTTCCGGGCACTCCTCCGGCTCGCCGGGATGGGCGACGTCACAAAGCTGGCAAGCGGCCATGGGGGAGGCGGTCTCCCGCAATCGTATCAGCTACGATGACATCGCGTGATCCCCGAGGCTTCCAGCTACGAGCTCGTCTATGCGGGAACGTGTAGGTCCCCGATGGCCCGGCCGTTCGGCGGCCCCGTCGAGCCGCAGTTCTCGCCGGGGACCACCTGGCCGCTCGAGCCGGGCAAACGCCTGGTCATGGGCCGCGCGAAGGACTGCGCGATCTTCGTAGACTCGATGATCGCTGGCCGCCATCAGATGGCGGTGACACTCGAGGGCGAGATCCTCGTCGTCGAGAACCTTGGCGGAGGCAGCGCGGCGTTCGTCGACGGCAAGTACTTCGACGATCGCGTACGCCTGGCGGCGGGTGGACAGTTCGAGCTCGGCGGCGTGCTCGTGTTCCAGCTCCGTCGCATGGCCTAGGTCGCCGCGGCTTCCTCGGCCTCGATCGCAGCTTCGCCCTCGCGGAACGTGGGGTACAGGAGCTCGATCCCGAGCGTGCTCTTCAGCTTCGTGTTCCGGATCCGCCGGTTGCGATGCGCGACGCGCTGTCCGCCGGGCTGATAGAGGTCGCGCGATGGCGGCATCGGGATACCCATTCGATCGGTCAGCCACTTCGCGTAGCTGCCCTGCGTGGTCGGCTCGTCGTCGGCGACGAGGAACACCGACTTGGTGGTGGCGCGCTCCTCCGCCGAATCGACGACGCGAACGACGTCATCGATGTGGACGCGAGAGATCGCGTGCGAGCCATCGCCGAGGATCTTGTAGTCGCCCTTCTTGAGGCGTGCGCGCATCCCGCGCCCCGCGCCGTAGACCGGGGCGAGCCGCAAGATCACCGTGCGCAGGCGGTCGAGCTCGCTGTTCATGATCCCCTCCTCGTCGGTCACGACGTTCGCCATCGCCTTGTCGTCGTGAGCGAGCGGGGTGTCCTCGTCGACCCAGATCTCGTCGTCGGGCTTGTCGCCGTACAGGCCACTCGAGCTGAAGTGGATGAAGCACCCGGCGCCGCCACCATACGCCGCCTGCATCGCGGCCCGGATCGCGTTGCCGGGGGGCAGCGCGGTGACCGGCGGGATCGAGTAGACAACCGTCGCGCCGTGCATCCCGCTCAGTGCGACGGGAAGCTGTTTGGGCACCGCGGCATCGAGGTACTTGACCTGCGCGCCGAGCGCGCCGAGCGCGGCGAGTCGTCCCGTGGAGCGGCCGCAGACCCGGACGTCGCGACCGGCGGCGAGGGCCGAGCGCGCCAGCCGAGTGCCGATGTATCCGCAGCCGAGGATGATGAGCGGCGTCGTCACGGCCGCATCCTCCCACGGCCGGCGTATCCTCGCAGGGTGATCGTGCGCCTGCTCGTTGCGTCGCTGGTGCTCACCGCGTGTCACGAACCAGCCCCGCGCGAGAAGGCCTGCACCTGCACGCCCGAAAACCTGGGGCGGATCAAGGCGCTCCACGAGGCCACGCCGATGGATGGCGCGTCGCTGCTCGCTCGCCTCCGCCGCCACAAGAGCGACGTCGCGCTCGGCAAGAACCCGCGCGATATCAAGGTCACCGATGACCAGCTGCGGTTCGCGATCATCGACTTCTGCCAGCCCTGCGCGCACTGGGTGACGGAGCGGCTCACCGTCGAGGACATGTTCCCGGTCGACCGGCTCGACGACGCGATGCGTGGCGTGTGCATGGGCCTCGTGCTCCGCGACGGCACGACCGTCTATGGCGACGCACGGCCCCAGGCCTGTCGCTGACGATTGCAGAGGCCCATCGCACGACGATGGCGCCGCCAACTGGCCCGAAGCGGTCCCATCATGAGAAAATCGGGAGTCCCTTGGATCCCCGACTGCAAACCGCGATCGCGACGCCCAAGATCCAGGGCCACGCCGGCGAACTCGTTCGCCTGGCGCTCCGTGCCCTCGATGATCTGAAGCAGCTCGACGAGGGTCTGTACGAGCGGTTTGTGGCGACGCGCAAGGCGCCGAACGACCCGGCTGCCGCGGCCACCGGCCTGCGCAAGCTGTGGGCGCAGACCTTCCGGGGCCTGCTCGAGCTTCTCGAATTCTGCCGGTCCCTCGAAGGCGATGCCAAGAAGCGCGAGCCCGACGCGGAGCCGAGCTTCGACTTCGGCGATCTCGAGGAGGCGTCGCTCGAGGACGGCGGCGCCACGGGTCTGGGCGCGGAGACCTTCGGCGAAGGCGACCTCGACCTGGGCTCGTCGGACATCGGCGACCTCCTGTCGGGCATCGACGAGCACCAGGACGTCGGTGACGCCGAGAAGTGGAGCAAGGTCCTCGAGAAGGTCGGCTCGATCGAGTACGGCCTGCGCTCGCAGCACACCGAGGCGTGTGCTCGGCTCGAGGTCGCCCTCGAAGCCGGAGAGATCAACCAGGTGCTCGGCCTCCTCGACGATACCCAGAGCTCGTCGAGCGAAGGCGTGCACGCACTCGTCGCCGCGGTCTACGAGGCGTTCGTACCCGACGTCAATCCGGC
>JAYUYE010000708.1:0-3626 GCA_043752985.1 Myxococcales bacterium | reverse complement strand
GCATGCGGCAGACCGACGATCGCAACGCCGCCCGGATGATCGAGGAGAAGCTCCGGGACATCGGCGGGATCAAGACCCTGATCTCGCACAACTACTATCCGCAAGCCGAGTTCTGGACGATCTGGAACAAACCCAACTACGACGCGGTCAAGGCGATCACAGATCCCAGGAACCTGTTTCGCGACGTCTACACCAAGATGGTGAAGGCCGCGATGGGGATCCGCTGATCAGCCCGCGATGCGCTGAGCGTCCACGCGATTGACATTCGCTTGCGTTCGGATCGTGGTCTCGACAACGACCGGCACGCGAAGCGAGTTGAGGACGAGGCAATACTGCTTCGCGTCCTCGAGCGTTTTCTCGACATTCTCGACGTTGCCGCGAAGCTCCATCTCGAGCCCGAGCACGACCGACGTGAACTGCAGGCCCTCGGCTGAGCGCTCGACGGCGCCGTTGACCGTCGCGTTCCAGGTGACGACCTCGATGCCATCGCGCGCGGCGAAGGCTTCGAACGTGGTCAACATGCAGAGACCGAGTGAGGACAGCATGAGCTGCTCGGGCGACCACGAGCTCGCGTCCCCATCGAGCTCGGACGACGGGCCGCCGCGGAGCGACACCCGGGGCGGCCCTTCCACCCGCGCACGCGACGCGAAGGTCCGGCTGATCGAGGCGCTGTAATGGTGAGGGAACGGGGCGGGCATCCACGGTTGAACAGCAGGAACCAAGCCAGGGAGAAACTCTCGGCAATCGGCGGGGTTTCGTGCGCAGGCGACACGCCGCACGGTCGCCGATGCCCGCGAATGGTCCATCGAATCACGGCTCCTCGACGGGCCGCCACGGGTCTCCAGAGCGATCAGGCGTGCGGCCGTGCGAACCCGCCCGGCACGCGTGGCACATCCGCTGCACCGATGTAGGACATGAGCTCGAACGAACGCGGACTCCACCGCCGCTGGTCCTGGAGGTTTGGAGTGATCGCGGAGCGCGCCATGAACCTGTTCGGTGGCATCGCGAAGCGCCTAAAGTACCCGGCGCTGGCGACCATCCCGGTCAGCGCGGCGATGCTCTCCCGCGTCGACAGCGTCAGCACCGATCAGCACCTCGATGAGATCGCGCAGCTGTTCATCGCCGGGCGCAACGCGCAGCTACCGGTGATGGATCACGGGGTAGCGGTTGGGGTAGTCACACGCGACGCTGTCAGCGCCGCACTGCAGGCCGCCGGCCCGCACGCACTCGTCACCGCCGCAGCATCCCGGCACGTCGTCACCGTCGCGCCCTCCGACACTCTCGGAGACGTGCTCGAGCTACTCCGCGCGCGTCCTGACTCGGTCGCTCTCGTGGTCGACCACGGGCTGCCGGTCGGCATGGTGACCGAGGCCCTGCTCGTCGCCTACGCGGCGACGCTCTCGAAGGTCGGCTGATCAATCCTTCGGGGCAGGGCCCCAGTCAACGCCGGTCGCCGAGCCGCCCCACACCTTGATCGCCTTGCCCGTACCGTCCGCGCTCGCGATGAACACGCCCTGACCCGTCCGCGCGAATGCGATCGCGCGGCCGTTCGGCGAGAACGACGGCTCCTCGTTGTTGCCGTCGCCTTGGGTGACGCGAACCATCGCCTTGGTATCGAGGTCGAGCGTGACGATGTCGTAGCGACCACCGTCGCGCGTGGTGTACGCGATGATCTTCTTCCCGGCGCGCCGCGACCACGTCGGCGTCGTGTTGTAGGTGCCGTTGAACGAGACCTGACGGGCGCCGCCACCGGCCGCGGATACGACGAAGATCTGCGGGCCGCCGTTGCGATCCGAGACGAACGCGATCGAGCTGCCATCAGGCGACCACGACGGCGACGTGTCGATGCCCTTGTCGTTGGTGATCCGGCGAATGACGCTGCCATCCGACGCGTTGACCACGTAGATCTCGGGGTTGCCGTCCTTCGACAGCGTGATCGCGAGCTTGCTGCCATCGGGCGACCAGCTCGCGCCGGTATTCATGCCCTGGTGCGCGGAGATCTTCTTCGGCCGACCGCCGCCAGCCGCCCCGACGTAGAGGTCGGGGTTGTTGCGCATGAAGCTCGTGTACGCGATCTGGCCGCCGGACGGCGAGTACGCCGGGAGGATGTTGGTCGAGCTGTTGTTCGAGACCGAGTACGCGCCGTGGCCGTCGAAGTCCATGGCGTAGATCGAGCTCGCCTTCTTGGCCTTCACGGTGAACGCGATCTTCGATCCGAAGAAGCCCGCCTCGCCCGTGTAGTACTTCACGACCTCGTTCGCCCAGCGGTGGACGAGCGCGCGCGTGTTGCTGCCCGCGCGCTTGTACGTCTTGGTCAGGACTGGGTTCGCGCCTTTCGACACTTCGTAGAGGCGGAACTCGATGTCCGTCGCCGTGGCCTTGAACTTCACGACGCCGAGTGCCCCGACGTCCTTCCACTTCTGCGGATCGATCCCCATGCCCTCGGTCTTGAGGTCCGCGAGGAAGCCCTGCGGGTCGAGCACCTTGAACACGCCGGCGACCGAGAAGTCGAACGATTGGACCTGCGCGATCTCGCGCGACGCGGTCGCGTCACCATCGACGGCGGTCGGTACCGCGATCGGGTAGGTGCCCTTCTTCTGCGCGTTGACGTCGATCACGACGCCGTCATCGGCGCGCACCGAGCTGTCGCCCACTGCGGCCGTGAGCAGGGCCGCGAGGGTTACTACTCGGACGATTTGACGATGAAATTGAAACATACCCATTCGGTGGTTAGCGCCTTTAGCAGGTGCGTCGGGACTTCTTCGGGATCCTTGTTGCGCTTCTTCTTCAGCTCGGAGAGAGCCGCCTCGGCGAGCACGGCGATGTCATCGTCGCCCTTGTTCTTGAACTTGGTCTCCGGGATCTTGCCGTCAGCCGTGATGTGAACGCAACCGATCGTGGCGCTGGCTCCTGACTTCGCGAGCTCGGGGGCCGCCCACGCGAGATCGACCACGAGGCGCTGGAAGTAGGGATCGCCCTTCGTGACGTCGCCGATACCGAACTGGCTGCCATCGAAGGCGCCGATCGACTCCGTCGGCTTGCCGGTGTCCGTATCGTCATCCTGCGGCCGGTGAAACTTCGCCAGCGGGTCGACGGTCTTGCTCGGCTTCTCGTCCTTCGGTGGATCGGGCTTCTTGACGTCGACCTGCTTGTTCTCGTCGCGCGAGACGCCGTCCGGCTTGACCTCGGGGTTCGGGGCCTGCTTGACCTTCTGGGGCTGCTTGGGCGCGTTCGGCTTCTTGTAGGCGAGCGAGGCCTCGATCGACTCCATCTGCATCAAGGGAGGCGTGTCGTTCGCTGCCTCGACGGTGAAGTACATCGCGGGCGCCAGGAAGGCAGCGCTGAAGAGGATCGCTCCCAGCCCCGCCACCGTATGCATCTCGCCGTTCTTCATGGCTCTCGAGGATATAGACGTTCGTCAGCGCGGCTTGTTCTGGTCGAGCTCGGTGAGCCGCGGCGCCAGGTTATCGATCGGTTCGGTGAGAAACATCACCTTTGCCACGCCCGCGTTCTTTGCCACGGCCATCGCGGTGATCACGCTGCCGTAGGCCAGCGAATTATCAGCCTCGACGTAGAGCTGGCTTTCTTTTTTGACCCGCTCGTTCGCCTTGAGCTTGGCTTCGAGA
>JAYUYE010000707.1:0-3630 GCA_043752985.1 Myxococcales bacterium | reverse complement strand
CCGACATCGTTGGCGAGCGCAAGGCAGTGAGCTGCATCTACGACGAGCGCGCACACACCGTCGTCGAGAAGATCGAGATCAAGATCGAGAACAAGTCCAGGCGCGCGGCCGACATCGTGGTCCGCGAGTTCGCGTGGCGGTGGCCGGTGTGGCGCCTCGAATCCGAGGACAGCAAGAGCGCGCGCGTCGGAGCGCAAACGCTCGAGTACCGGGCCAAGGTCGCGGCTGGCGGCAAGAAGTCGCTGACGTATGCTGTCGTCTACACATGGTGACCCGGTCCGCGCTGATCGTCGGTGCGCTGATCGGCTGCGGTCCGCGCGCCGCGGTACCGACCACGAGGGCCGCCGGAGACGAGATCACGCTGTATCGCGACCGCGCGGTGATCAAGCAGCGCGTCGAGATCGATGTGGTCGGCGAGCGCGCCACGATGACCTTCGAGCTACCGGCCGGCGTTCACCTCGAGGACATCGCGGTCGTCGACCGCGGCACGCTGACGCTCGTGGAGCTGAGCGAACCCGCGGCGTTGCCGACGCCCAAGGCGGGGAACGGGCCGACGGTGATGCAGCTGATCGTTGCGGCGCCGCGCAAGGGCAAGCACGCCGTCGACCTCGCGTACGTCACCGATCGTCTGAAGTGGGACGCGGCGTACACGATGACGACGACCGCCGCGCGCGACCGCGTGACCTTGCGCGGTGCGATCGCGATCCGCAACACGACCGGAATCGTCTTGAAGGCGCACGCGTCCGTCATCGATTCGGAGCTCGCGCCGTGGCGCGGCCGGATCGCGGAGCAGCTCGGTAGCTCACTCGCTGGCACCACGAACAGCACCACGCCGATCGCGACGCCACGTCTCCTCGGCCCGGTCGCGCTCGGCACCGGTGAGACCCGGGTCGAGCTGCTGTCGAACGAGCCACCGCGCGCGATGCGCTCCGTGCTCGTGTTCGATCCGATCGGGACCAGGCTCGATCAGGGCGGCCCGGCGCCGATTCGCGATGCGAGCCTCGGGGTCGAGAAGGCCGTGCCGTCGCGGGTCACCGAGAGCTTCGAGATTCCGCGCAAGACGCCGTCGAGCGAAGGCCTGCCCGGCGGGCCCGTGCGGCTGCTCCAGCGCAACACCGACGGCAGCCTCAGCGTGCTCGGCGAGGCGCGCCTGTTCGACGTCGCGACCCGCGTGGCCGAGGTCGACACCGTCGCGATCGGCACGGCCGACGGCGTGACCGGGCGCCGCGAGCGTCGCGAGATCACGATCGACGATGACGACAAGCGGCTCGTCGAGGAGTTCGTGCTGACGATCCAGAATGCGCGAACGCGCCCGGTCGAGGTCGTCCTCCGCGAGCACCTCTACCGCGGCCAGAACTGGACGCTGGCGTACCAGACCGCGCGCGAGCCGACCAAGGAAGGTCCGCAGCAGATCTCCCTACGCACGACGGTTCCTGCGAGCGGCGAGACCAAGGTTCTCTACGTGGTCGTATACACATGGCCGTGATCGGCAAGATCGACGCTCTCACGATCCACTACGGCAAGCGGCTCGCCGTGGATGGCCTGTCGCTCGAGCTTGCCGCGGGTGAGATCGCGCTTCTCCTCGGACCGAACGGCGCCGGCAAGAGCACCACGCTGTCCGCGATCGCCGGGACGATCGTCCCGACCTCGGGAACGATCATCGTCGGCGGCGAGGACCTGTCGCGCGCGCCCCGATCCGCCCGCGCGAAGGTCGGGTTCGCCGATCAGCCGCCCGCGCTCTACGAGTTCTTCACGGTCGCCGAGCATGTCGGATTCGTCGCGCAGGCCCGCGGCAGCACGCAGGAGGCCGCGGATGCCGTGCTCGCCGATCTCGGCCTCTCGAAGATCGCGCAGCGCCCGTGCCGTGAGCTGTCGTTCGGTATGCGCCAGCGGACCGGCCTCGCGGCCGCGCTCGTCGGGCCGGTCGAGCTCGTGCTGCTCGACGAGACGCTGAACGGTCTCGATCCTCATGCATCACGCTCCGCTCGCGCTGCGCTGAAAGCAGCCGCCGATCGCGGCGCCGCGATCCTGATGTCGACCCATCTCCTCGGCGTCGCCGAGCGGATGTGCGACCGCATCGTGATCATGGACAAGGGCAAGCTCGTCGCCGATCGTCGTGGCAACGAGCTCGCCGAGCTCCTCGCCAAGGGGCCGAGCGCCGTCGAAGATCTCTACATCTCGTTGATCGCCGACGAAGGCCCGACGTGACGGGCCCCGCTCGCAAGCGTCCGCTCGCTCGCTCCATGTCGGGCCCCGCTCGCGAGCGTTCGCTCGCTCGCTCCATGTCGGGCCGCGAGCTGATCCGCTGGTCCTCTCTGCACGACTCCCGCAGCCACCGCGGCATCCTCGGGTCCTCGCTCGTGATCGCACTCCTCGCGGGCGGCGCGCTCGCCGGCTGGATCGCGTGGCGGTCCGGTGCGAGCCCGATCTCCGCGAGTCGGTCGTGGCTCGCCGGCACGCTCGTCGCGTTCGCGCTCGCGTTCATGCGCGTGCCATTTCATCTGTACTGGCGCGCCGACGCCGCGCTGCTCGCGCAGCTACCGATCGACGGCGGCCCCTTGTTCGATGCCGCTCTGTGGCGCTGCATCCGCGCCGCCGCAGCGACCACGCTCGCCGTCGCGATCGGAGCTGCCCCGCTCGCCCAGTTCTCGATGGAGATGCTGTTCCGCCACCTCGCGGTCGCGGGCGCGCTCGGCGTCACGGCCGCCCTGTTCATGCCAGCGGTCGCGACCTGGGCCGCCACGCTCGTCGCGGTCGGCCAGACCGATCGGATCGCCGCGCTCCGCGTCGCCACCGGCATCGACAGCGACAGCGAGACATCGAAGCGAACGATCACGACGCAACCGCCCGCGCCGTCGACCGCGGCGCTCGGCGCTCTGCCCGGCTTCGCGTCGACGCTCGTGATCGTCGGTGTGCTGCTGATCTCCGCGTGGCTCGTGGGGGGCGCGCCCGCGGTGTCTCCAGCGCTTGTCCTCGGCGCGCTTGTCGGAGTCAGCGTCGTCGCGATCGTCGCGACTCGCGCGAGCGCGGCGCGCGTGATGGGTCAGATCCTGCGCGACGTCTCGGCACTCGATCGGCAGCGCCTCGCCACCATCGAGGTCCACCCACCCACCGCGATCGAGCGTGCGATCGCGCGCCTGATCGGGGACGCCGCCCTGCCCTACAGCAAGGACGCGCGCCTGATGCGACGCCGCTATCCGATGGCATTCGCGCTCGGCGCGCTCGTATTCCTCGTGCTCGCGATCATCGGCCTCGCGCAGCCGGATGATCCGACGCCGTGGCTCACCGCGGTCCTCGTCGGCGCCGCGATCTACGGCCTCGCCGTCGCCGGCCGTCTGTACAAATCGCCGATCGAGCTCGCGCGAATGTCGCTGACGCTGCCGATCTCGTCAGCGTCGCTGCGTCGCGCCAAGCTCGCGTGGGTGATCGGCTGGTGGGCGATCTTCGTCGCGGCGCCTGGTCTGTTCGCCTCGGTGCGCCAGCCCGAGCCGTCGATCGGCCTCGCGCTGCTCGGCGGTGGAACGCTCGTGGTGCTCGCGTCCGCACTGCTGCGTCGCTGATCAGCGTTCCGGTAGCCGTTGGGTTCTGTCAGGACGCCGCGAACACGTGGAGCGAGCGGACGCCCGGCGC
>JAYUYE010000706.1:0-8873 GCA_043752985.1 Myxococcales bacterium | reverse complement strand
ACACGATCGATGGGCCGCGCGAGACCGGCCCGCGCCCCGTCGACGTCCCGAGCTTCGAGACCCAGTTACTCGGGCCCGAGGCGTTCACCGATCCGGCGAAGCTGCGGATCAACGACCTGATCGGGTATCTGACCGACGGCCGCGCGGTCGTGCGCGCGAACTCCGCGACGGCCCTCGGCAGCCTCGGAGCCACGGCGGCGGGCGCGGTCACCGCGATCGGCGTCCTCCTGCGCGACGACGACATGAAGGTCCGGATCGCGGCAGCGCAGGCCGTCGACAAGTTCGGAGACGACGCCGTCAAGGAGGTCGTGGCGTTCCTCGTCGGCGCGCTCAAGGGCGATGCCGATGTGACCAAGGCGGTGCAGCCGGTGCTGGTCGCGCGCAAAACCAAGGTCCTGACCGCACTCCTCAAGGGACTCGAGACCGACGACGAGATGCAGGCGCAGCGAATCCTCGAGGTGATCAACGCGCTACCCGATGCGCAGGAGATCCTGATCGACGCGTTCGACAGTCCTGCCGAGAACGTTCAGGTCAACGCGGCGATCGGTATCGGCATGCTCGGCGCCAAGCGGGCGGGGGCCGTCGGCAAGAAGAAGCTCGAGAGCGCCCGCACCGGCGGTTTCGCGAGCACGCGAACGGCCGTGTTCAAGGCCCTCGCGATGCTGAAGTAGTCAGCGGATCGCTCCGAGCAACCCACCGGTGCCACTCGTTCCGAGCTGGCCCTGGTGAGCGATCTCGACCGCGAGCGGTCCGATCGCTGTCGAGAACGTCAGCCGGGCATGGAGCTCGTACGTGCGCGCGCCACCAGACAGCGCCGACGCGACCGCGATCGCATCGCGCGCGGCGATCGACAGCGAGGTCACGACCGGTGCGACGCCGCGCGCGGGAATCGTTTGCTGCAGCTGCACGGTGCCAGTGACCGCCCGGGATCCACCAACGGAGAGCTCCCAGTCGATGCCCGCGAGCGGGACCCCGAAGCTGTTCGGATTCATCACGTCGAGGCGCAGCTCACCCGTGACCCCCGAGAACCCGGCAGACGAGACGGAGACGCTCTGGACCTCGGCCGTCGGCTTCTCGATCGACTTCATGAACATCGAGCAGCCCGTCAGAGCGACACACAATCCAAGCATGGCAAAGCGCATGCTCCTGGCTTCAGCAACTCCGGGGCCCGGGCAACGATGCGCGTAACCCCTCGTTTCCACATGGCAACCGTGAACGGCGCTTCTCGCCTGTGGCGGCGGAGGGCCTCAGGTCGTCGGCAGCATGATCGTCACGGTCGTGCCCTTGCCTTGCTCGCTCTCGATCCGAAACCTGCCGCCGGCAGTGCCGATCAGCCGCTGGCACTGCGCGATTCCAAGCCCGGTGCCCTCGGCGCGGGTCGTGAAGAACGGCGTTCCGGCTTTGCTCAAGACTTCGGGCGGCATGCCGATGCCGTTGTCGCGGACCTGGAGCTCGAGCATCCCCGCATCTTCGCGCGCGACGATCTCGACCTTGCCGTTCGGCGCGCCGCGAGCGGAGACCGCCTGCGCGCCATTCGCGACCACGTTGATCAGTACCTGCATGAGCTCGGTGGAAGAGATGCGCACGTGAGGGAGCGTGGGCGGCCCTTGGTATCCGATCGAGGACCGCGACTTGAGCGTGAGCTCCTGACACACCGCCATCGCGTGTCGCACGATCGGCAACGGATCGATCGGGGGCGTCACGGTGCCGGCGTCCGTCTTCGTGCGGCCAAGATCGCGCAGCCCGCTGATCAGCTTCGAGAGGTGCATCGTCGCTTCTTTGAGGTCCGCTGCGATCGGACCGAGGTCGCGCGAAAAATGGATCAGGCGCTCGCGGGTTTCAGTGTCGAGCTGGTCGGACGCCTCGAGCACCTTCACCAGGGTCGGCGCATCCTGCGCGAGATCCGCGAGCACCTCGATGTTCGCGAGCTGCGACATCAGCGGCTGCCTGAGATCATGGACGAGCAAGCCGGCGATGCTACCGAGCGTGGCGAGCCGCTCCGTCTCCATCAACCGGCGATGCAGGGCTGCCGAGTCGCGGCCAAACGACCACGCTTCGCATGCCCAGCGCAGGACCTGCACGAGCTCTGCGCGGTCCCACGGCTTGATGATGTAGCGAGCGACGAGTCCCTCGTTGATCGCGCGAAGGATCGGCCCGATGTCCTGGTGGGCCGTCATCACCATGCGGATCACCTGCGGGTGCCGCTCCTTGACGATCCGCAACAGCTCGTCGCCCTGCATCGCGGGCATCCGCATGTCGGTGACGAGCACCGCGATGTCCTGCTCCGCGAGCAGACTCAGTGCGCTATCGCCGTCACCCGAGGTGATGATCTTGAAATCCGCCTTCATCGACTGCTCGAACACGATCCGATTCGTGCGCTCGTCGTCGACGTAGAGGATCGTTGGGCCTTGAGGCGTGACGGTCATGGCGGAGAGAACTTAGCGGGTCGTCATCGCAGCCGCCGCGATTGCATCCGCATCCGGGCCCGAGTGTACCGGCAACTCGACAACAAACACGCTTCTCGTGCCGCGTTCCCGGATGTCGAGGGCCCCGTGGTGGCGTGTCACAATTTCTCGCGACACCGGCAGGCCAAGGCCCGTTCCAATGCCCTGCGGCTTGGTCGTGAAGAAAGGCTCGAACACGGTCGTCCGTAGGTGTTGAGGCACACCGGGGCCACTGTCAGCGACTTCGAGCAGGATGCGACCTGCCACGACACGAGCTGTGATCTCGACCCAGCCGCCCTTTGCCGCAGCGTACGCGGCGTTCTCGAGCAGGTTCGTGAGGACCTGGAGCAGGAGAGGTGGCGCACAATTGACCATCACGTCTGTGTCAAGGTCGAGGCGAATCTCCACGTTCGAGAAGGCCGGCTTGGTCAGGTTCAGCGCGCGCTTGACCAGCACGCTGACTGCCGTGGGCCGGAAGTCGAGCTTGATTCCGTCGCTGCGGAACCCGAGCAGCTGCCTGGACAGCATGTTGATCTGCTGGGCGCACTCGTTCATCACGTCGAGGAGCTGGCCGACGGGCGCGTCTCCCTCTACCAGCTCGGGCGGCAGCAGTGCTCTGATCGGCGCGATCGCGTTGACGACGCCGTTCGCTGGATTGCGCAGCTCGTGCGCAAGGCCCGAGGTCAGGACGCCGAGGGCCGACATCTGCTCGGCGCGATGCAGGCGCATCGCCAGCTCGCGCATGCGGAACTGCGCGCGCACGCGAGCCTTGAGCTCGAGCGGATCGAACGGCTTGGTGACGTAGTCGACGGCCCCGGCCTCGAGGCCCGCGAGCCGCGTGCCGCGGTCGAGCATCGCGGACAGGATGATGATCGGCGCCAGCTTCTCGTTCGTGACCTCGCGGAACTGTCGCGACAGCTCGATGCCGTCCATGTTCGGCATGTCCACATCGGTGATCAAGAGCTGGGGCTGGTGCAGCTTGACGAGCTCGAGGGCGGCGGCTCCGTCGTTGCCGACGTAGACCGTGTACTCGTCGGAGAGGAGCTCGGCGATCATGTCGGCGAGCCGGACGTCGTCTTCCGCGAGCACGATCGTTCCCTTGGACAGTCCATCCGGCGCGAGTCGCGCGACCGACGATTGCGGACCGCGCTGCGCGGCATCGACCAAGCGCAAGGTCGGAGCGCCGACGCGGACCTCCGTGCGGAGCAGCGTTGCGGGAAGCAGCACGCGCATCTCGGTGCCGATATCGGCGCGGGGGTGATTGAGGATCGTGCCCCCGTGCACCTCGACGAGTTGCTTCGCGAGAGCGAGGCCGAGGCCGGTACCGGAGATCTTGCGATCCTCGCCGGCGGTCCGCTCGAACCGACCGAACAGACGCGAGGACAGGTCCGCATCGATTCCCCTGCCGGTATCGAGCACCGAGATCCGGATCGACTCGGTCTCGAGCGCGAGCTGGAGCTCGATCTTGCCTCCGCGCGGCGTGTACTTGACCGCGTTGGAGACGAGGTTCGACACCACGCGTTCGAGCGCGACCGGATCGACATTCGCGATCAGCTTGTCGGGCAAGGTCGCCACGAGCTCGAGCCCCGCCGCTTCCGAACCCGGTCGCCACGCCTCGAACAGACTCCGCAAGAGCGCCGCGAGGTCGGTCGGTTCGGGCTTGGTCGTGAGCTTGTTTTCCTGACCTGCAGCGAGCAGCAGCAGCTCGTCGACAAGCCGCACGAGCTTGCGTGCCGAATCGGAGACGGCACCCAGGCCCGAGCGCGACCGGTCGTCCATCAGCTTGCCGGCGCGGCTCTCGACGTCCGCGACCGCGAGCAGGATGATCGAGAGCGGCGTGCGAATCTCGTGCGAGATGTTGCCAAAAAACCGCTCGCGCGCTCCCTGTGCATCGCGGAGCTGGACCACGGAGCCCTCTAGCTGATCGCGGGCGTGGCGCAACTCGGTGGTGCGGACGTCGACGAGGCGCTCGAGGCCTGACCGGTAGATCGCGTTCTCGAGCGAAAGCGACAGAGTCGGTGTGATGAAGGCGAGCAGCGCCTCGCGCTCGACTCGGTTCGCCGCGGCGTCGGGATAGACCACGACCTCGCCGATCTCCTGGCCGCCGCGGGTCTGCAGGGAGCGGACGATCGGAGCTTCACGGCTACCGATTCCGTGCTGGAGCCGGCGGTCGCCGTCGACGAGCCTGATCTCGGCAGAGCTAAATTCGGCCTCGTCGACGAGCGCCGTCACGATGGTCTGCAGGGTGCGCTCGAGGTCGAGGTCACGGAGAACGAGCTCGTTCAGCGTGTGGGCGGTGCGAAGCTGCGCCGCCTGACGATCGAGCTTCATGCGTGCGGACTCGAGCTCTTCGTAGCGTTCGAGAAGGGTCTCGTGCGCTTCCCGCAGCTCGCGTGCAGCGGAGCGTGCCGTGAACGGGCGCGTCAGGAGGCGCCAGATCCGAGGAATGATCGCGGTGCCCGGGGGGACGAGGATGTGATACCGGCCCCCGTTGGGGAGCCGGCTGAGCGTGACCTTCGCGCGCGGATACCCGAGCAGGCGGGACAGCTCCTCCATGTTCCCGGCAGAGATCATGAAGAAGTCCCAGACCGGGTCGAACCCGTCGGGCAGGGTCAGGTCGAGCTGGAGCTCGTTCGGGCCAAGCTCGACCTGCGATGGCACGACGCAGTTGAACATCTGATTGCCCACGCCCTGGCGCGGCTTGCTAAACCAGCGATAGAAGTCCATCGGCGACAACGCGAGCCGCGCGATGACGAACGCGAACCGCAGTCCAGGTGAGCGCATATACCGGCGCCCGAGCTCCCGCTGCTCCTCCTCGGTGAAGTACGGACTCAGGTTGCGCGAGATGGTCGCGAAGTCTTTCCAGTCGATGCGCTCCTTGCGGTTCTTCAACGTGGCGAGAGAGACGTCCGTGCCTTCGACGATCGACTCGACTGCGACGATCTTCTCCGCGAGCGGCTTCCAGAACACGTCGAAGACCTTGCAGGAGACCTCGTTCATCCTCGGCCCCACCGGATCACGGATGCCCCGTACGTCATGCCGTTTCCACCGCCGGCTATCACGACGATATCGCCGTCGCCAAGGAGCCCATCGCGCTCCGCGGCGACCAGCGTGGACGGAACGAACGCTCCGAACAGGTGTCCGGTCTTGCTGAACGTATCGATCGGTCGGGCATGACTCAGGCCCGTCTGCGCCTGAACGAGCTTCCGCAGCCACGGCATACCCTGATGCATGGCGAACACGTCGACCTGATCGGCGCGGAGGCTGGCGAGCTGGAGCGCATCCTCGATGCTCGTCTTTGACACGTCGACCGTACGAAGCAGCATGTTCGCTACGCCGGGCATGTCGGCGAGGTGCAGGATCGAGCGGCCCTCCGCGTACCACGGCTTGCCAGGAACACTCGCGACCAGCGTGTGTGGGCTCGCCCCCTCGGTGTAGTGCGTCGACGCGAGAATCCCGCGGTCACCGCCCACGCGTCCGACGACGACGGCAGTTGCGCCATCCCCGAAGGCGAGCGACAGCGCGTCGTCGTAATCGAGAAGGCGTGATACGCCGCTCGACTGAACCAGCAGCGCGGTCTGGGCTTGCCCGGCGAGAATCATCGCTTGCGCGATCGAGAGCTGGAGCAGGAACGAGTGCTGCGCACCTTCCGTCTGGAGCGAGAAGCACTTCCGCGGAAGCCCTAGCCGTTCGTGCAGCTCGCACGCCGGATTCGTGAGCTGGACCTCGGTCGGCATGCGGTGAGTGAGCAGCAGATCGATGTGATCGAGCGAGGTGTTGGCCCTCGCGATGGCCATCCTGGCGGCGCGCACCTCGAGATCGACGAGCGAGACGCCGTCGGCGAGGATGCGGCGCTCGACGGTGCCCTGACTGGGATCACGTGCGAGCTGCTTCATCTCGGCCACCACCGCAGCCATGCCAGGCGTCAGAGCTTCCGTCGGCATCTGCATCCGGCTCTGCGGCGATGAGGCAAGCACAGCTGGAGCCCAGAAGTCGTTGCGGCGGACGTCGGGTGGTAAGTCCATCCCGAGTCCGAGGATCCCGATGGGTGTGGCCATGGTGTGGTTCCGGACGCGTTCGGACGGACTACGAGTCGGCCGTCCGCAGCGATTGTGAAGCCCTAGTCGGGCTTGTGGGGAGTGAATCGTACCTCCTGCGAAAGAACGCTCCGCAAGAAGTTGCTGCGCGCTCTGACCAGCGGGCGGATCGGTTCCAGATCAGGGATCGTAAACAGCTCGCGGAGCACGTGCTTGCTCTCGAGCCGCGCGAGCGGTGCGCCGAGGCAGAAATGCGTGCCGTGGCCAAAGCTGAGGTGGTGGTTCGGTGCGCGATCGATGTCGAAGATCGATGGTCTCTCGAACGCCGTCTCGTCGTGATTTGCTGACGGGAAGAACACGACCACCTTGTCGCCCTCCACGATCTTCTGGCCACCAAGCTCCGTGGTTCCGGTCGCCGTGCGACGGAACTGAATCACAGGCGCTTCGTATCGGCAGACCTCCTCGATCGCGCGTGGCAGTAGTCCGTGATCTGCACGAAGACGTTGCAGACTCGCGGGGTGTCGGAGCAGCAGGTCGAGTGCGTGACACAGCATCGACCGGGTGGTGTCGGCGCCGGCGTTGAACAGCAGCATGAAGAACGCCTGAAACTCGCCCGGGGTCAGCTTGCGTCCATCCACCTCGGCGGCGAGGAGGTCGCTCGTGAGGTCGTCGGTGGGCGTTGCTGCCTTGCGCTCACCGAGGCTCGCGCCGTACGCCCGCATCGAGCCCGCAGCTTCCATCGCATCCCGGAGCGCCGCGCCGCGGTCGGCGAGCTCGCTGTTGAACATCCGGTGCGTGAACCCGTAGAGCATCTGTCGATCTTCGACGGGCACGCCGAGGATCTCGCAGATCACGAACAGCGGCATCGCGCCCGCGATCTCGGTCGCGAAGTCGCACTCGCCACGCTCACGGACTCCGTCAACGAGCTCCTTCGCGTGGTGCGCGATCGCAGCCTCCAGCAGGGTGATTCGCTTCGGGCTAAAGACGTGATTGACGAGCTTGCGCAACCGCGTGTGGTCCGGCGGGTCACGATTCATCATGCTCTCGCGGAGCTTCGCGAGGAACTCCGGCGGCGGGTCGTCGAGGAGCACGCCGCCCTTCCAGGCAGAGAACACAGACGGGGTCTTCAGGACCGTGAGCACATCGTCGTAGCGAGTCACCGCCCAGAACCCGGTGCCGTGCTGTTCGGGCTGCCACGACACGGGGTCGTGAAGGCGCAACTGCCGGAACAGCTCGTGGGGGAATTCGTTCGCGTACAGCTCGGGATCCGCGAGGTCGGCCACCGCGGGAACCTAGCAGCCTAGTTAAGCTCGCGGGGCTTCATCACCGACACACCGAACGCGTTCGCGCCGGGCTGGTCCTTCATCGCCGCCACGCGGTCGACCTTGGGCAGGTGAATGTCGGAGTCGATCGCGACATCGATCACGACGGGTCCCGTCGCGGTCGCGAGCAAGTCGGCTACCGCAGCGAGCTCCTCGATGGTCTCGACGCGCACGGTAACTGCCCCGAGGCCGCGTGCCACGAGACAGACGTCGAGCGGGTTCGTCGGATAGGACGGCCTGCGGCCGTACACGGTGTTGTGGCCGTCCTCGACCATTCCGAGCTTCTGGTCGTTGAACACGAAGACGCGGATCGGGAGGCGCTCGGCAACTGCCGTGGCGATCTCGAAGGCGTTCATCGCGAAGCATCCGTCACCCACGATCGCCGCCACCGCGCGACCCGGGTGAGCGAGCTGCGCACCGATCGCGCCGCCGATCGACTGGCCCATCGAGCCGAGGCCGGTCATCACGAGGTAGGAATCGGAGTGGTTGATGCGCAGGTAGTGCGTGGAGAACATGAAGTGCTCGCCGGAGTCGACGGTGTAGATCGTGTCGGCGGGCAGCAAGCTCTGCACCGTGTTGACCGCGTCCTGCGATGCGATCCGGTCGGGGCGCGCGGACGAGGGCAGGGGGAACCGCTTGACTCCGGTGGACAGCCGCGGCGCTGCGCCCTCGACCGTGCGCTCGCCGAGCCGATCCGCGAGGCCACCGAGGAAATCGGCGGCAGACGCGACGATCGCATGCGTCGGCGAGTAGCTCTTGCCGAGCTGGCGCGCGTCGATGTCGACGTGGACCAGCGTCGCGGACTGGAGCAGCGGCGAGAAGCCGTCGGTCGACATGTCACCGAGGCTCGTCCCGATCGCGACGATGACATCGGCGCCCTTCTCGAGGTACGCGCGCGTCGACGGGTGCCCCCCGAGTCCGAGCACGCCGAGCGCGAGCCCATGATCCTCCGGGAACACGCCCTTGCCCTTCGGTGTGGTCGCAACCGGGCAACCGAGGCGCTCCGCCACCGTGCGCAGGTACTCGGGGGCGCGGCTGCCGCGAATGCCGCTACCGGCGAGGATGAGAGG
>JAYUYE010000705.1:0-8882 GCA_043752985.1 Myxococcales bacterium | reverse complement strand
TCGCCGCGATTCCTGACGATCCCGCGACGTGGAACGTGCCCGGGCTGCGCGGTATCGACCGCCTCGCCGTGTCGCTGCGCGAGCACCGCACCGAGGTCGCGCTGTACCGCACACTCGCGACGCTACGCACCGATTGCCCGATTCCGTGCGACCTCGAGGCGATGTGCTGGCGGGGACCGGATCTGCCCGCGCTCGCCGCGATTTGCGACGAGCTCGGCCTCGATCGCGGCGTGATCCGACTCTAGGCCGACTCCAGGCCGACTCCAGGCCGAGTCTACAAACGTTTGAGCGTGAGCTTCACGTACACGGGCTCGTCGTGCTTCGTGGTGGTGCCGAGCCGCTTGGCGATCGACGCGAGACACGCGCGCGCCTTCGGCGTCGCAGCGCGATCGACGATCGCGATCGTGTAGACGCCGTTCGTGACGGCGATCCGGATCAGCACGTTCGCGACGGTCGGCTCGAAGCACGCGCGCATCTCCACGCGCCCTTTCGCGAACTGCTCGCGAATCCCCTGCCGGATTTGCTCACGAACGGGAGCGTCGGCGCTGCCTTTGGCGCCGCCCTCTCCACCGGGGACGGTCATGCCGGCACCACCCGACCCGTCGGGAACGGGCAGCTTCGCTCCGGTGATGTTGGCCGGTGCCGTCGCCTTCTGGTCGGCGGCCTCCTCGCGCACGGACCGCAGCGGCGGCGGCGTCGTCGTCGTCGCAGGGGTCGGATGCGGCGTTGCCTTTCGGCGCGGCGGTTCCGTACGCAACGGAGGGGACGGTGGAGTCGTCGTTTCGATCGAAGGCGGTGTGGCGGCCGTGACCGGGGCCGCGGTGCCCTGGACCACGGCAGGTGCAGCCGCCGCCTTGTCGGAGCTCGGCTTCGCAGCCTGTTCCGCCATCGCGGTCCGCGGAGCTTCCGCGGTTGTGGTGCCGGTCGTCGCCGCGGTCTTCTCGGCGTGCGCACCGGCCGTGCTCGACTCCTCGATCACCGCAGTCACCGGGCGATCCTGCTTGGCCGCGGTCCACGCGAGCGATTCACCAACCTTGCCGTGCTTGTTCGGTCCGAGGTCCCAGCGCGCGTTGTTGTGCGCGACCAGGATCACGACGCGGCTGCCCGCGGCCGTGTCGATCACGTCGTCGGACGAGATCTCGCCACCGGCAGCCAGCGTGCGAACCTCGGTTCCGCGCGTTGCCGTCACCGTGCCGGTGAGCTCGAGGACCTTGCCGGCCGACACGCCGGGCTGCAGCGCAGGCGCGTCCCCCTTGCTCGAACACGCGGCGGCCGCTGTCACCGCAAGGATCCCGACCAGTAGCGTGCGCAGCATGTAGAGGATTCTACGCACATGCGACGCCGTGGGTCTGCCCCGTGATGCTGTGGACATTCGTGAGGTTGGACAGTGCCAGCCCGCCACGCCTTGGCGGCGACGACGTAAGCCCGCATGCTGCGGCCGTGAACATCGCCGTCACGGTCGTGCTGCTCCTGGTCGCGTGCGGTGGCCCCGGCGGAGAAGGGGTGCGGAGGGCGAAGCTCACGACCGGCGCGATCGCGGGGCTCGCGCGCGATCACGACAGCGGGGATCCCGTGGCCAAGGCCGATATCAGGGTTCGTGGCCGGGGTGACATCGAGCCCAAGGTGACGACCTCGAGCGATCGTGGCCTCTACGACGTCGACCAGCTCGAGCCCGGCAGCTACCAGCTCACCGCGCGGTTCGCCGGGCAGCCCGTCGATGTCGTCAACATCGATGTTCGCGCCGGCGAGACCACGTACGTCGACATCGCTTTCACGCTCGGCCGCCCCGAACCATTGCGCGTCGACTACGGTGACAAGGCCGGAGCGATCGATCGCTACCACCCACCGAAGCTCGGAGCCGCCGCCTCGATCATCGAAGGCACGGTCAATGACACCTCGACCCGCGGGCGCGTCCAAGGCGCCGTCGTCACGGCGGTCATCGGCCAGCAGACGGAGCAGACCATCAGCGACGAGCACGGTCGGTTCCGGTTCGAGGGGCTCGCCCCGGGGGTCTACTCGGTCAGCGCCTACTACAACATCAGCGGGCGCGGCCAGATCGAGATTCGCCGCAGCGAGATCAAGGTCGCCGGCGGCGAAGCGGTCATCGTCCCGCTGTGGATCGAGCTCGCACCTTAGTTGAACCAGAAGCGAACGCCAACCGAACCGTTGATATCGCCGTAGACGGTGCGGTCGTAGTTGCCGGTGTAGAAGTCGAGAACGAACGCCAGCTGGATGAAGATATCGAGCGGGACGTTGTTGAAGTCGAACGCGATGCCGACCGGCACGTGCAGACCAATGCCGTAGACGCCGTCGAATCGATCATCGCGGAACCGGTAGTCATCGACGTTCCAGATCCGGCCGCCGACCCCGAAGTACAGCGGCAGCTCGAACGCGGAGTTCGATGCGAGCGACACCGGGTGCCACAGGTAGTCGAGGTACGCGTTGACGCCGTCGCGATCACGCCAGTGATAGATGGTTCCGATCCCGAACTGCAGGGCGCGATCGGCCGACAGGAAGTACTTCCCCGTGAGGCCGGACGGGGCGCCGAGCTCGAGGCCGAGCCCGAAGGTCTTGTTCGCTTCGAACCTCTTGCCGCTTCGCGGGCGAGGACGCGCTTCAGCGTCAGGAGCGACGGCAGCGAAGGTCATCACAAGTGCCACGGCGGCAAGCAGTGGAGTTCTCATCATGGGTGCCAGGGTAACGCCCCTTGGCTGACCGCGATGTGATCGTGCAACACTATCAATGTGAGGAGTTTTTCCACGGGCGCGTTCGTCTTGACGATCGGCGCGGCTTGTGGCTCGGGACCGAGTGGCCCGAACAATGCACCGGCAGAGCCGCCTCGCGTCGTTGTGGCGCCGATCACGATGACGGTAGTGCCGACCCATGCGGCATCCGCAGAGCGGCTTCGGTGTGGCGGCACGACAAAGCTCGAACGCGCACCATCACCGGATCCCACCTGGTTCTGTGCTCGCACCGACGGCACGCGACACGGCCCGTTCATCACGCTGTTCCCGGATGACACGATCGCGCTCGCCGGCAGCTTCAAGGACGGCGTGCTCGACGGCATGTGGACACGACATCATGTCGACGGTGCGATCGCAGAAGAGGGCCATTACACCGCGGGCCACAAGGATGGTCGGTGGAAGCAGCTGGGCCCGACCGGCACCGTGCTCGGCGAGTACGAGCTCGCGGCAGGCACCGGTGTCGAGAAGGCCTGGTACGACACTGGTGCATTGTACAGCGAGCGATCACTCGCAACGGGCGTGCCGGATGGACCGCACCGCGTGCTCGCACCCGACGGCGCGGTGATCATCTCGGCGCGCTACGCGAACGGCATGCTCGACGGGCCGCACACGATCGGCGTTCCAGGGTCGCTGATGCAATTCAACGAGACCTTCGCCGCGGGCGTGCGCCGCGGACCACGGAAGATCCTGCTCTACGGCACGGTGCTCGCGGACGAGACCTACGATCGGCAAGGCCGCCTCGATGGTGCGTACACGCTGTGGCGTCGCGCTCGCGTGATGCGCACGAAAGGTCAGTTCTATCGTGGGCGCAGGATCGGTGCGTGGACCTGGTGGGACCGCAATGCGAACAAGGAGAAGGAAGGCCGTTACGCCGACGGGAAGCGCGATGGCGCGTGGTCCGAATGGCTCGAGGGCAGGCTGCTGTTCTCCGGCACCTACGCCGCCGGCAAGCCCGACGGTGTGTTCGTCTACTTCGATCGACTCGGCCGCGAGGTCGGGCGGTTCATGATCAACGCCGGCACCGGCACGATGCTGACGTATCACGCGAACAAGAACCCGTCGTCGCGGCAAGCACTCGTCAACGGCGTTGCATCGGGCATCTACCAGGAGCTGACGCAGCTCGGCAAGGTGGTCGTCGAAGGGCGCTATCGCAACGACGCGAAGCACGGCACGTGGAAATACACGACGGCAGCGGGTGCGCCGCGCCGCGAGCAAACGTTCGCGAACGGCCGCCTCGATGGCGTCGTCAGGAAGTACGTCGACGGCAAGCTCGCAATGGAGACGACGTACGCGGACGGCAAGGTCATCGGACCGTACGCGGAGTATCGCAACGGCAAGCCAGCGATCACCGGTCAGCACGAAGCGGATCGCAAGCACGGCACGTGGATCACGACGAATGCCAAAGGGGTCGTGGTGCTGAGCGCGACCTACGACCAAGGCGTACTTCACGGACCGTGGCGCCAGCTCGTCGATGGCGTCGTGCACGAGGGCGAGATGCGCGACGGGCGCCGCCACGGCACCTGGAAGGTCACTGACCGCTCCGGCGCCGTATCCCAGCTCACCTACACGACACCGTGATCCGGCATCGTAATGGATAGGAACAGCTGAGCTACCCAAGATATTCCGGGCCGTGAATCGATCATGTCTCGTGCAACCTCCCGGCATCTCGCGCGTTCATACGGTGGAGACCCGCCGTGAACCGTGACGCCAAGAACCAGTCCGCTCTGATCGCCCTTGCTCGCTCGCGACGCATGCAGCGTGCGCTGTCGCATGCGTACCTGCATCGCAACGCGCCGATGCCGACGCTCAAGAGCTCGCTCGGCTACATGACGTCGACCGCATGCGTGACCAAGGACGCGACGGCAATCGCGCACCGGATGACCATGCTCGGCGTCGCGCGCAATGAAGGCGTGGCGTACATCGTGGAGGAGATCGGCGAGGACGAGACGCCGATCGTCTACCGGCTCTGGCTGCGCGGTCCACGGCAGGGTTACCTGGTCCCGATGCACGCGTGGTACGAGCGCTGCGACGACGCGCAGGAGATCCGCGCGAAGATCGCCGAGCTCGCGCCGCGGCTCGAGATGCCGATCACCACGACCGCCGAGGCGTGGATGCTGTCGACGCGGATCGTTCAGCGCCGGGCGCTGCGGGTGGCGAGTGGCACCGGGTGTCACGATCTCCCGATCCGCAAGTTCGCCTTGCAGCTCGCGATCGAACCGGTCAACGGTCACGGTGCGAGTGGCAAGACGACGGTGACGGCGTTCCTTCGCCCGCAGGCTCAGCTCGAGGAGGTCTGGCTCCTCCCCGGCGGGGCGGCCGCGATCGCGCGCGTCTCGTTCACGGGCATCCCGAGCGGGCTCGGCCTCGACAAGGACACGATGGTCCTGTTGACCCAAGGCCTCTACGGGCTCGACGACCCCGACGAGGCGTGACGCCTGCCGCCACGCCTGATTCTCAGGTGTCAGGCAGCGTGATCGATCCGGGTGTGCCGGTCGTCCGTAGACCGGTAACCTGGTCGTACGCTTCGGCGTAGGAACCCCATGCGCACCACCATCCTCCTCGGTCTGGCCTTGTCGTCCCTCGCCGCGTGCGGAGCCGACGAGGGTGGCCACGATGACGCCGCGGATCCGGTCAACTGCGCCCTCGAGACAGCGGACACGTACGTCTCGGGTCTGCAGAAGACCGGCATCAACGGCAAGCTCGACTTTCGGCTGATGCAGGCGACCCCCACTCCGCCCGCGCGCGGTGACAATACGTGGATCGTCGAGGTCCGCTCGTCGAACAACGGCGTGGTCGGAGCTCCGGTCTCTAACGCGACCATCTACGTGACGCCGTTCATGCCGAAGCATGCGCACCCCGCAATCAGCGGCGAGGTCATGGCTACGGCGAACCCTGGCGAGTACCGGATGACCGGCGTGAACCTGTGGATGCCGGGTGCGTGGGAGACGACGATCGAGGTCGAGGCGACCGCGGCGAGCGCTGCCGATCAGGTCGTCTACACGTTCTGCTTGCCGAACTGATCAGCTCGGATTGCAGCGCGTGAACATCGCGAGGCCGGTGCCCGCGGTGGACTTGAGCCACGTGCTGCTCGTGACCTCGAGCGTCTTGAGCTGCGTCTTGACCGCGGGATCGAGATCACCGGACTGCTCGAGCAGGCGCAGCACCGCATAGGGCAGCGCCCGCATCCGCAGGCGCGCCGTGACCTTCGTGATCGAGCCGATGCTCGGGACGTTCGGATATACGGCCTTGCGTGAGTGATCGATGCGCGGATCGTTCGGATCCAGCGTGACAGCGCCGGGGATGAAGTGCATCGGGTTCGGGTCGTACGACACGACCTCGTGGAAGAAGTGCGCGGGCGATCCATCCCCCTTGAACGTCCGCTCCCACAGCCCGAACAGGTTCGGGTCGTTGATCTCTTCAGGGTCCTTGCCGTCGGGCACGACGCCGCTCGAGAACACCACCGCATCGTTAACGTCGTACGCGATCACCTCGAGCCACACCCGGCGGTCGTGCGCGACGCCGCTCGGGAAGTTATGGCCGACGTTGAACGAGTCCATTCGCACCGTGATCTCACCCGGGTCCGACGGATCGTCGACACAGATCCCGCCGCGTGACCGGATGCCGGTGAGCGGCTTGGGTCCCTTGATCCCGATCGCGGGCCGCAGGATCTTCTGGATCGCGGCGTCCTGCGCTGCCGTCTCGGGAAACGGCGTCAGCGCCTGGTCGATGCCCGCCATCATGTGGTCGTGGCGGCCGAACGGGCGGAGTCCCACACCCGGCGCATCGGCGATCGTGTCGTCGAATGGCTCCATGTGGCACGCCGAGCAGGACAGCTTGACCGACGGATCCTCGGACGAGCCGAAGATCGTCTCCTTCCACTCCTTGAACGTGCGCTCGAGGTGGACGCCGTTCGGCGTGATGACATCGTGGCACGAACCACACATCTCGGACTTGTTGCGCTCGCCGTCCTGCAGCACGTCGTAGGCACTGTGGTGCGCCTCGTTGTCGACGGGGTCCTTCACACCGCCGCGCATCGTCTGATCCATCGCAAGCTCGATGCCATTGTCGTGGTCGCGCGTGACCTTCTCGGCGTTGTGGCAGAAGAAGCACGTGACGCCGGTCTCGGCGGGCGACAGCGTCGAGAGGTCGATGTCCTTGGCGTTGTCGGCGGTGATCGTGCCGTTCGCGACAGCCATCGGGGCGTGGCAGTTGACGCAGAACGTGCCGAGCGCGCCGCTGGTCTCGCGCTGTCCGCGCTTGTGCATCCCGATGAACACCGGATCCGTGGCCGCGTACGCGTGCATCGATCCCGACCACTCGGTGAAGTGCGTGGGATGGCAGCTCGTGCAGGTGTTCGGATCCTGCAGCCGCTCGACCGTGTACTTGTCGTCGCCGCATGCCGCGAGCCCGAGAACGATGACGAGGATCGGTGCGAGGCGCGTCATCGCACGGCTCCGGCCGCGACCCACTGGACGAGAGCACACCGCTCGGCCGCGCTGATCGCGCCACCCGGAGGCATCTGGTAGTTTGTGCCGAGGTCATGTGTGCGGACGATCAGCTCGCTGCATGTCGGATCACCGGGAACGACGCGGCCGTCGAGCAGCGAGGTGTACGCGATGTCAGGATCCGCGAGCGACATGTCCCCGTCACCGGACGCCGAGTGGCAAGAGTTGCGCCCCGAGCCGCAGTCCATCTTCAGCGTATTTTCGTAGACGTTGGTGAAGGTCGGCATGTACTGCGGAGCGCAGCCGAGGTCGACCGCGGCGGTGGTGCACGCGGGCGCAGGATCCGAGGGACATCCCCCGAGGAGGACCACCGCGACGAGGTACAGCCATCGCATACGAGCGGAAGTGTACCCGCGTTTGTGCGACGCGGCCGTGTCCGATCCCACAACGCCTGACACCCAGAGACTGCTACTCCGCATCGTCGGTTCGATGCAGCTGCTGGTAGCGACGATACGCCGCATCGAGGGCGGTTCGCGTGTCCGGAGGCCCCGGCGTGAAGACCTCGGAGGCAACCGGCGCGAGCGCGGCGGCATGCACGAGATCGGGGACCAGACCGGCGGCGACCGCGGCGATCATCGCAGCGCCCACCGGGCAGGTGTCGCTGTTCGCAGCGACGCGATGGGGAAGCCCGAGCGTATCGGCGCGAACCTGCGACCACACGCGACTGCGCGCGCCGCCGCCGAGCAGCAGCACATCCGACGCGGGTAGTCCCATCGCGACCAGCCGCTCGACGACATCGCGACTCGCGAACGCAAGACCCTCGAGCACGGCGCGGGCGACGTGTGAACGGTCGTGACCGGCGGCGAGGCCGTGCAACGCGGCGCGCGCATGGGGCCGCCACACCGGCGTCATCGCGCCCGCGAGCGCGGGAAGGAACGTGATGCCACCTGCGCCAGGCGGTGCCGTTGCGGCGAGGGCGTCGAGCGCGGCGTCATCGGGTAGGCCGAGCATCCGCACGGTCCAGCGCACCGCGCCCCCCGCCATCCACCCGGGATTCTCGATGAAGAACGCACCGGTCGGATAGCGGTGGGTCTCGACCATCGGCTCGGCGGCGATCCGATCAAGGACAGCGGTCGCGGACACCGCACCGACGACCTCTGCGGTCCCGATCGCGCAGACGATCGAACCGGGCGTGACGACACCTGCACCGAGCGGATTCGCGAAATCATCGCCGGTGCCGACCGCGACCAGTGTGCCCGCACGCAGCCCGGTGAGGCGCGCGCCCTCCGCGGTCAGCGCGCCCGCGATCGAGCAGGTCGGCCGGATCGCGGGAAGTTCTTCGGCATTGATCGCGAACGCACCGAGGAGGTCCGCCGACCACGTCGACGTCGCGAGGTCCATCAGCATCGTCGACGACGCGAGCGCCGGATCAAGGACCGCGGCACCAGTCAGGCGCTCGACGAGATAGCTGACCGGTTGATGAAACCGCGCCGCGACCACGCCGTGCTCGCGCAGCCAGCAAATCTTCGGGGCCATGTGACTCGCGTCGGCGACCTGCCCTGCGATCTCGAACATCCGGCGCGCATCGACTCGCGCAGCCTCCGCGGTCGCCCGGCGGTCGAGCCAGATCAGCGCGGGGTGCAGCGGGGCGCCCGCGGCATCGACCGCGATGCAGCCATCGAGCTGGCCCGCG
>JAYUYE010000704.1:0-3643 GCA_043752985.1 Myxococcales bacterium | reverse complement strand
GACTGGCGCCGGAGATGGCGCTCGGTCCAGGGTTGCGCGACACCAGACTGGGTGGCGTGCTCGCGTCGACGACCGTCCCTAGCGGGATGCGGAGCTCGAGCGGGAGGTTTCGATCATCCGTACTCATGGTACCGGTCGACCTCGACACCTTCGAGCACGCCGATCGCGTCCTCGGTCAAGACCGCCGACGAGCAGTAGAGCGTGATCAGGTACTGAGCCGCGCCGACCTGGTTGATGCCCATGAACCGGACCGCGAGGCTCGGGCTCACTTCGCCCGGGATGCCAGGCTGGAACAGACCGACGACACCGCGCTTCTTCTCGCCGGTGCGCATCAGGAGGATGTCGGTCTTCTTGCCGCTGACGTGGAGCTTGTCCGTTGGCACGAGCGGAATTCCGCGCCACGTGAGCATCGGCGAGCCGAACATCGTGATCGTCGGGGGTGGAACACCGCGGCGCGTACATTCGCGGCCGAACGCTGCGATCGCGCGCGGGTGCGCGAGGAAGAACGCCGGCTCCTTCCAGACCCGGGCGATCAGCTCGTCCATGTCGTCGGGCGTCGGCGCGCTGCCGCGCGGCTTGACGCGCATCGAATCGTGAACGCTGTTGAGCAGGCCGTACGCGCCGTTGTTGACGAGCTCGTCTTCCTGCTTCTCCTTGACGCGTTCGATCGCGACGGTCAGCTGCTCCTTGACCTGATCGTACGGGCTGCGGAACAGGTCGGAGATCCGGGTGTGAACCTCGACCGTCGTCGTCACCGACGACAATGTGTACTCGCGCGGCTTCTCCGCGTAGTCGACCAGCGCAACCGGCAGCGGCGACGCATCGTTGGGGCTGCACTCGACGGCGAAGCCGGCGTTGACGACGCGGTTGACGCGGTAGACGCCCGCCTCGACCGGGGTCCATGGCAACAGCTGGACCAGCCAGCGCGGCGTGGTTCCGACCCAGTACGGCGGCGTCTTGGTCGTGTTGCTGAGCTGCCGAGCGGCGCGCTCGCCGAGCATGCGAGGATCTTCAGGGGTGTCGGCCATGATTCTGGACCGGTCTAACACGTGACGTGAATGTCACGTCCGGCTTCCGTGGGAATTCACGGCGCCATGGCGTGGAGATCGCCGGTCGCTGCGATTTCCTCCTTGTTCGTGGAGAGGCGTCCGCTACCGCGGAGAGCGCACTGGGTTTGGTCGACGAGCCTCGCGCGCTGCGTGTTAGCGTAGCGGGATGAGCTCCTTCCGGTGGACGACCCTTGGTGTGCTCGCGGCAGCACTGCTCGCAGCGTGCGGCCCGACCTCGCGCGACATGGGTGATGACACCGGCGGCGGTGACGGCGGCACGGGCGGCGATGGCGGCAACAGCGAGAACTGCTCCGATGCCGCGAAGCTTGTCTACGTCGTTGACTCGAACAACAAGCTGTCCAAGTTCGATCCGGTGACGAAGACATTCACGGATATCGGAACGCTCGACTGCCCTGCCGGGTTCAACGCCACGCCGTTCTCGATGTCGATCGATCGCGACACCAACGCGTGGGTCCTCTACAGCGACTCCAAGCTCTACAAGGTCGACACGACAAATCTCATGTGCACCGCGACGTCGTGGAGCACGCAGCTCGGCCTGACCCAGTACGGCATGGGGTTCTCGACCGAGACGGCCGGCGGCACGCTCGACACGCTGTTCATTGCGGGGGGCTCGGGTCCGTCGGTCCCGACCTCGACACTCGCGACGCTGTCGACCACGAACATGACGGCGACGCGGCGCGGCACGGTGCAGGGCTGGCCCGAGCTCACGGGTACCGGCAACGCCGAGCTGTGGGGCTTCTTCCCGAGCGCCGGCGGCGCCCGGATCGAGAAGCTCGACAAGACGACCGGCGCGGCGCTCACCGTGTTCCAGATCCCGAGCCTCGCCGGCGAGCCCATGGCGTGGGCGTTCGCGGCATGGGGCGGCGACTTCTGGATCTTCCTGATGAAGGGCAGCGACGTGCAGACGACCGTCTACCAGGTCGGCGGAACCACCGGCCAGATCAAGGGCATGACCTCCGCACCCGGCCGCCGGATCGTCGGCGCGGGGGTCTCGACCTGCGCACCCACCGTCATTCTCTGATCTTGACTCCGCACGCCGTGCGATTGAATCTGCCCGGACGATGAAGCTTCAATTCGCGCAGGTTCCGACCAAAGAGCAGATCAAAGCGGCGCTCGAACAACACCTGCCGCAGTTCACGTACAGCTTCCGGATCGGCAAGTTTGTCGACTGCAAGCAGTCGTTCTTCACCGGCGCGACGGTGGTGCCGAAGAAGGACGGCATCGTGATCAACTCGAGCTTCCCGTCGGCTGGCGCGAACATGTTCTTCACGCTGTTCATGTTCGCGACGGGAATTCTCGTCGGGCTCGTGATCTGGCTCGTCGTCTGGAAGGGTGGCCAGGACAAGGTCCGCGACCAGATCGGACGCGTGCTCGGCCAGGTGTTCGGCGCGACGAACCCGCTCCCCCCGGTGCCCGGCCAGCCGCAGCTGGCGGCCGGTCAGCCGCAGCTGGCGCAGATGCCTCCGCCGGGTGGTCAGCCGCAGATGCACCAGCCACAGATGCACCAGCCACAGATGCACCAGCCACAGATGCAGCAGCCGCAGATGCAGCAGCCGCAGATGCAGATGCCGCAGATGCACCAGCCGCAGCCGCAGCCGCACCAGCATCAGCAGCACCAACCGCAGATGCAGCAGCAGCCGCAGGGTCAGGGCTTGTCGGCCGGCATGCAGGTGTTCGTCGCCCCCGGCGATGGCCAGCGCTATCCCGCGACCGTCGTGTCCGCGGCGAATGGTCAGTACCAGTGCATGATGCCGAACGGGCAGCCGTACTGGTTCCCGGCGCAGAACGTCTCGGTCAGCTAGCGAGCGTCTTCACGAGCCTGCCGCCGCGGAACACCCACAGGGTTTCGGGCTCGCCCTGGATCCAGCTCTCATCCCGGGTCAGCGGCATTGTCGCCACGACTGCCACGCGATCGTTGGGCGTGGTCACCGCGGCAAAGTCGACGCTGATGTCCTCGTCCGCGAGCGTCGCCTTCTTGAACGGCGCCTTGCGCGCGATGTAGTGCAGCTTCGTCGAGCAGCGCGCATAGAGCTGTTCGCCATCGCCGAGGAGCAAGTTGAACGTGCCGTCGCGGCCGATCTTGCCGGCGTGGTGCGCCACTGCCGCGGCGAGCGCCGACTGAGACGGTGGCCTGGACTTGAACTCGTGCTCGACCGCGGCGAGCAGCGCACAGAACGCGTACTCGCTGTCGGTCTTCCCCATCGGGGTGAACCGTCCGAGCTTGAGGTCGCGGACCCGCTTGACCGTCCCGTTGTGCGCGAACACGAAGTGGCGGCCCCACAGCTCGCGAACGAACGGATGGGTGTTCGCGAGGCTGACGGCACCTCGCGTCTTGCGCCGAACGTGTGCGATCGCGAGCAGGGTCTTGATCGGATGCTCGCGTACGAACTTCGCCAGCGGCGACCGCGCTGCCGCCGCTGGCTCGAGGAACACGCGGGCGACCCTGCCCTCGTAGAGCGCCAGTCCCCAGCCGTCGGCGTGCGGACCATGCTTGCCGCCCCGTCCGGACAGGCCGGCGAACGAGAACACGATGTCCGTCAGGACGTTGCACTCCATCCCGAGTAGCTCGCACA
>JAYUYE010000703.1:0-8888 GCA_043752985.1 Myxococcales bacterium | reverse complement strand
CGCCGCGCAGCACCGTGAACCGCGCACCCGAGATCCGTCCGCCCGCCTCGAAGTCGAGGATGCCGAGCTGCTCGCCGACTTCCCAGTGCGGCTTCGGCGCGAACATGAACGTCGGCTTCGTGCCCGCCGTGTGGAGCAGCGTGTTGTCCGCCTCGGATGCCCCGACCGGAACGCTCGCATGCGGCGCGTTCGGAATATGAAGCAGGCGCGCCTGGCTCGTGGTCTCGAGGATGGCGAGCTCGGTCTCGCCTTCCTTGATCGCGGTCGACAGCGTCTTGAGCTCGTCGCGCGCGGAGGCGAATTCGTCGGACTTTTTGTCGAGCTTCGACATCCGCTCGTTCGCGGCGTTGCGCGCCCCGCGCTTGGTATCGAGCTCTGCCTGCAGCTTCTTGCGCCGGTCGTCGAGACTCCGCCACGAGGCCACGACCGTGGCAACATCACCGCCGCGGCGGAGAACGTCATCCATTCGGGCTGGGTCGAGCATGGGCTACCTCAACGATCAAAAGGGGTTGGCGCGGAGTCGGGGCGGCGACCCTAGCTCGTCATTAACCAGGCTGGCAAGCCGTGGGTCTAAGCTGTCGTGGACATGTTCGCGGCGAGCGTATCGATCCTGGAGCCGCCGGCGTCCGTGACCGCGGCCGACCCAGATCGGGAGCTGATGGAGCGGTTCCGGTCCGGAGAGCGAGCCGCATTCGATCAGCTCGTGCGCCGTCATCAGAAGCAGATCTGGCGGCTGGTCTGGCGCTACGTGAAGCGCGATGCCGACGCGGCCGACGTCACCCAGCAGGCGTTCGTCCGCGCGTTCAAGGGGATGGCCGCATTTCGCGGGACATCCTCGGTGCGAAGCTGGCTCTACCGGATCGCGATCAACTGCGCGCTGTCGTGGCTGCGCGATCACAAGCGCGAGCAACCGAGCGAGATCGACAGCGCCGCCGTCAGCGATGCGACCCCCGCCCCCACCCAGCTGATCGCGAACCAGGACAATGCTGCCCTCCGCGCCGCGATCGAGAAGCTGCCGCCCAAGCAGAAGCTCGTGCTCGAGCTCCGCGTGTTCGACGACCTGTCGTTCAAGGAAGTCGCCGAGCTCGCCGAGTGCACCGAGAACACGGCGAAGGTGAACTTCCACTACGCGGTGAAGAAGCTACGCGAGCTGCTCGTCGGAGGTGCAGATGCGGCACGATAACGACCTGCTCTCTGCGTACGTCGACGGCGTCAGCGAGCTGACGACCGAGGAGCGGCGCCGCGTCGAGGAGCTGCTCGCGCAGGATCCCACCCTGCGCACCGAAGAGGCCGCGACCCGCGCGCTGCTCGACAAGCTGCGCGCGCTGCCGGCCGAAGGAATCGAGCCCGACTTCGCCGCGATGGTGCGCGCGATCCGCGCCGAGGTCGGAGCCGGCGTGGCCCGACCGTGGTGGCGTGCCGGCTGGCGCTGGCTCGTGCCGGCGGCGGCACTCGCGCTCGCGACGGCCGGGCTCGCACTCTGGCTTCAGCATCGTGCACCGGCGACCGAGCCGATCGCGGCGAGGCCCGTCGATGCCGGTGTAGCGGTTGCGCCCGCCGTCGACGAGACCGCGACGATCTCGCTGTGGCTCGACGGCGATGCGCTCGAGATCGCGAGCGACGAGACCGCCGTCGACGATCTGCTCGACGATGACGACGCGGAGCTCGGCGCCGAGGACGGCTTGACCCCGGGTCTGCTGCCGGTCGACAACCTTGCGTGGATCGACGAGCTCGATGGCGAGGACGTCGATGTCGCCGAGGCCTTCCTCGGAAGAAAGAAGGGTTGATGCGCTTCCTCGTCCTCCTGCTCGCGCTCATGCTCGGTGCACCGACGGTGATGGCGCAGCCGCGCGGTCGCGGCGCACCCGCTCCGGTCGATCGCCGCGAGACGATCAAGAAGAAGATCCGTGCGCTCCGCGCGTACACGTTGACCGAGGAGCTCAAGCTCGACGAGACCACGGCCGCGAAGCTGTTCCCGGCGCTCGCGAAGTGGGACGACGTCACCGACAAGCTGCTCGTCGCCCGGACGGATCTGACCCGCCAGCTCGAGGGAGCAAGCGCGATCAAGGATCCGCGGGCGATCGACAAGCTGATCGACGAGGCAATCGCGAACCAGAAGGCGTTCTGGGATCTCGAGGACCGGAGACTCGCCGAGCTCCGAAAGATCCTGACCCCGGCGCAGACCGCACGGCTCGTGGTGGTGCTGCCCGCGTTCGAACGGCGGATCCAGAACCAGCTCCGCAAGGCGATCCTGAACCAGCGGGCCGGCGGGCGCGGGGGCCGGGGCGGACGCGCGGGCGGCCGCGGTCTGGATGACGAAGGCGATGCTTCCGACGACGCCGACCTCGTCGATCCGTTCGGCGGAGCCTCGGGAACCCGGCGCACCCAGGACCCGGCACCGACGCGCGCTCCGGGCCAGAGCCCGCCGCAAGGCCCCAGGCAACCCTGCGACCCGTTCTCGTCGAGGAGCCCCTGCTAGTCGCCGCTAACAGGCATTCCTCGCGGGCCCGCGGTATGCTGCTCGACGGATGATCGAGGCGACATGCTCGGCCTGCGGGACCCTCAACCGCATCGCTGAAGCCGACGTCCCCGCGGGGGCGAAGTTCGTGACTTGCACCAGCTGCAAGTCACGCGTTGGACTCCCCACGCCGAAGGCTGCAGGCATCGCGCTGCCAAAGCTACCGCCGGTTCTACCGAGGGGACCGCTCGCCGGCGCGCTCGGACCTGCCGGTAGCGGAGGCGGCAAAAACGACATCATCGATCTCGCCGATCTGCCCGCGCCTCGCCGCCAGAGCTCGCTCGGCGGCGAAGGGTCGAAGGCCGCCCCGAAATCCGGTCTGGCGAGTGCGCTCGACGAGCTGCCCGCACCGAAGCCGCGTCCGGGCGCCGCGAAGGCCGTCGACCTCGAGGACATGCCCGCGCCCAAGCCGCGCGCACCGGCCCCGATCGATCTCGACGACATGATGGGCGGGCCCGCGGCCGACGTCTCCGATCTTCCCGCGCCGCGTGGCGCGCGCCAGGTCACGCGTGCTCCGACGCCACCGCCCTCCCCGACCGACATCATCTCGGATCTGCCAACGCCACGTGGCCGCGCCACGACGCCGTCGACGGCACCGCGCACGGTCCCCGCATCGAATGCGCCCGTGATCGATCTCCCGGCGCCACGTCCCGGTGGTGCGCGCGCGCTGACCGATCTGCCGGTTCCCAGAGCCCCGACTCCGCCGCCCGTGCGCAACGCGCCGTCTGGTATCCCGGCAAATCTCCCGACGCCCAAGTCGCCGGGTGGACCCGGCAGCGTCGACCTCCCGGCGCCGAAGGGCTTCTTCGATGATCTCCCGCAGCCCGCGAAGGGTGGAGGCCGTGGCGAGCAAGCAGAGGTCCCCGCACCGAAGGGCTTCTTCGACGATCTCCCACAGCCCGCGCGCGGGACCAAAGGTGGCCCACAGGCGCCGCAGAACGACATCGCGCCGAAGGGCTTCTTCGACGATCTACCGCAGAAGGCGCAGAACCGCACGGGCTTGCCGACCCCCGCACAGGCTCAGCCGCCCGCGCCGAAGGGCTTCTTCGACGATCTTCCGCAGCCCGCGAAAGGCGGCAGCGACCGCAACGTGCAGCCCACGAAAGGCGGCAGCGATCGCAACGGGCAGCCCGCAACCGCGAGAGAGCAGAACGTCGCGCCGCGCGGAGACTTCGGCTCCGGTGCGATCGACCTCGGCAGCGAGCCGATCGAGCCGATCGATCTCGCCATGGACGACCAGCCGCTGACCCTCGATGGGCCCGCTGCGACCTCGTTCGACAATCTCGATCTTTCTGCGCCGAGCACGCCGCAATCGCGCGTCGCTGCCGAACAGCAGGAGGAGGCCGAGAAGGCCGGCATCAAGTTCTCGGCGAAGAAACCGGGTGCGGCGAGTGCAGCCGGTGCCGGAGAGAAGGCGACGCTTCCCTCGTTCTCGAAGCAGGCGGGCGCGGGTGCCGACATGGCTCTCGAGCTGGAGGAGCCGCGCGACAAGGGTCAGGCGCCCGGAACCACGAAGATCGGTTCTCGGCAAAAAGAGGTGCCCTCGCTCACCGAGGCCGTCCTCGCGAAGCAGCGCCGCCGGAAGCGCAACATCATCGGCGGCTTCGCGCTCGGCATCGCGCTGCTCGGCAGCGGCGGGTTCTACATGTATCGCCGTCACGCTGCGCAGCAGGAGCGCGCGGACTCGATCAGCGAGGCGCTGTCCGCAGCGCGCAAGGCGATGATTGCCGAGGACGCGAACCACTGGCAGCGCGCCGCGACCAGCGCGAGCAAGGTGCTCGAGCTCGATCCGAAGCACGCGGAGGCGTACGGCATCGCGGCCGAAGCGTCGATCGCGGGTGCACTCGCCGACGGCAAGACGGCACAGGCGCGGATCACCAAGGGTCGCAAGCTGATCTCCGACGCACTCGCGGCTGGGGTGACCGGACCCGCGCTCGAGCGTGCACAGGCCCTCGCGACGCTGACAACCACGCCGGACAAGGCACCGGCGAAGCTCGAAGCGCTGCTCGCGAAGTCGCCGAAGGACGGCACGCTCGCGATCTACGTCGCGTGGGCACACGAGGCGAACGGCAACATCGCCGAGGCGATCAAGGCGTACGATCGGGCGAGCCAGAGCCCCTCCGTCAAGGTGATGGCGCTCGTCGGTCGCGCCCGCGCGAAGCTCGTCCTCAACGACATCGAGGGTGCGCGCGCAGACTTCACGACGATCCTCGCCGTCGACGGGGACAACATCCCGGCGCAGATCGGTCTCGCCGCCACGCTGCCGGTGGGTCAGGCGCAGCAGCAAGAGTCCGAGATCCTCGCCGTGCTCGCGCGCAAGGACATCGCGAATGGAGATCCGCGCGCGGTCGTCGAGGCGTGGGTACTCGCCGCGGATCTCGCACGCAAGGGCGGACGGCTCGATGCCGCACGCGAGCGCTATCGCAAGGCGCTCGCGCTGAGCGCCAAGGACCTCGGCGGCATGACCGGTCTCGCCGAGATCGAGCTCCGCGAGAAGAGGGTCGAGATCGCCGAGGAGCTGATCACGAAGGTGCTGACGATCGCGCCCAACAACGCGAACGGGCAGCTCGTGCAGTGCGAGATCTCGTTGCGCAAGGGCGACATCGCCGACGCCGAGAAGCGGATCAAGCTGCTCGCCGCGCGCACTCCTCCGCTCGCTCCCCTCGACGGTGCCCGTCTGATGATCGTCAAGGGCAAGCTCCACGAGTACCGCAAGGAAGATGAAGAGGCGGTCGCCGCGTACGTCGAGGGCGCCAAGCTCGCTGGTGATCGCGATCTGACGGCCACGTTTGCGGCGGTCTCGAAGCTGACGGAGATGGCGAAGGTCGCGAACGACGCGAAGAACATCGACAAGGAAGCCGCGCTGCGCGCTCGCGCCGAGGAGCTGCTGCTCGCGCTCGCCGAGCTCGCATACAAGGATCCGCAGCTCGCGCTGACCCTCGCCAACGCGTACCTCCAGTCCGGCGCTCCGGCGAAGGCCGAGCCGTGGCTGCGTCGCGTGATCGACGCGCGCCCGAAGGATGCCGACGCGCTCTATCAGCTCGGCAAGGTGCTGCGCAAGCAGGGCAAGGGAATCGACGCGATCGACAAGCTCACCCAGGCCCGCGAGATCGAGCCGCTGCGCGCGGAGATCGGACTCGAGCTCGCTCGCACCTACGAGCTGACGCGCCGGGACCCCGAAGCCGGCAAGCTGTACGTCAAGCTCCTCGAGGATCCTGATCCGAGCCTCGAGCTGCGTGGCCACGCCGGCAAGTTCTTCGTTCGCACCGGCAAGCTCGCCGAGGCCGGAGAGCAGGGCCAGAAGATTCTCGCGCTCGACAAGCTGAGCGCAGCGGGCCACTACCTCAACGCAGAAGGCCTCCTTGCCAACGGCCACCTCGAGGACGCGCGCAAGGAGTTCACGCTCTCGATCGAGCTCGAACGCGATGCCCGCCACTTCGACGGTCTCGGCCGCGCCACCGAGTCGCTGTCGATGCAACGTAATCGCGATCTCACCCTGCAGGACGCCGCGCTGCGCGCGTACCTCGAAGCCTCCAAGCTCGACACCACGCTGTTCAGCCCGTTCCTCGGCATGGGCCGGCTCTACGTCGCTCGCAAGGAGATGAACAAGGCCGTCATTTCGCTGCTCGCCGCGAACAAGCTGAACCCCGGCGATCCCGACGTCGCGTACCTCCTCGGGATTGCGTACCAGGTCCTCGGCACCAAGGAGACCAAGAAGACCGCGGTCGCGTGGCTGCGCAAGTCCAACGAGCTGAAGCAGAGCGCCGAGACCTCGTATCAGCTCGGTCAGCTCTATCAGGACAATGACATCAACCTCGTTCCGCCCGCGATCGAGGCGTACAAGATCGCGACCAACCTCGCCGAGATCGAGATCAAGAAGACCGGGACGGTGCCGACCTGGTACCCCGAGGCGCTCTATCAGCTCGGCGATCTCGCGAACTCACTCGGCGAGGAAGTAACGGCCTGCAAGGCATGGAAGAAGTACCTCGGCACGGCGGGAAACAAGAACCCGGTGCGCGTCCAGACCGCGAATCGCGCGCTCGCGACCGGTCTCCAGGGCGTCTGCCAGTAGCCTCGGCGTAACCACCGAGCCCTCGATCTCCGTGGCCGGCGGAGTATCCTGACGACGTGCTGGAACGCATCCGTCGTCGTATCGATCGCGCGAAGTTGTTCGCCAACGTGTTGCGCTCGACGGGCCTCGCCCGCCCGGTGCGACCCGCGAGCATCGCGCAGTTCGTGAATGCGGCGCGGCAGTCCTCGATCGGTCCGCACCTCGCGGTGATGTTCCACGCGGCCGCGCACCCCGACCGCGACGCCCTGATCGAATACGGCGAGCATGGCGTCAAGCGCCTGACCTGGGGCGAGTTCGACGCCACCATCAATCGCCTCGCGCACGCCCTCATCGCACGCGGCGTCGGCGGTGGTGGCCGCGTCGCCCTCATGCTGCCGAACGGCAGCGAGTACCTGATCGCGCAGCAAGCTCTGTCGCGAATCGGCGCGACCGCGGTCCAGATCGGCTACCGCAGCAAGCCCGCCGAGATCGCGTACATCCTGAACAACGCCGAGCCGAAGGCCACGCTCGTCCACGCGGAGTTCGTCGACGCGATGCGCGAGGCCCGCGCCCAGACCAAGACCGGCAGCCCGATGATCGTCGTCGGCGCCGACCAGGTCACCGACGCCAACACCACCGACTGGGATCACGCCCTCTCCGCCGCGCCTCCCGACGTCCCACCTCGCATCAAGGGCGGCGATGGCGGCGGTGTCATCGTCTACACCTCGGGCACCACCGGAAAACCCAAGGGCGCGAACCGCAGCTGGAAGAAGACCGGCTTCGAGTCCGTCGCCGACATGATCGTCCAGTGCGGCATGCGCACCGACGATCGGCACCTCGTCGTGTGCCCGCTCTATCACAGCGCCGCTCCCGCCTTTGTCACCATCATGCTGTCGCTCGGCGCGACCGTCGTGCTGATGAACCACTTCGAGCCCGAGGGGGCGCTCGACATCATCCAGCGCGAGAAGATCACCAGCACGCTGATGGTCCCGACGATGATCATCCGGATCACCAACCTCCCTGAAGAGGCACTCGCGAAGTACGACACCAAGTCTCTGCGCTGGGTGATGTCCGCCGCCGCTCCCCTCTCCACCGACGCTGCCCGCCGCTTCATGCAGCGCTTCGGCCCCGTGCTGTGGAACTTCTACGGAGCGACCGAGACTGGCCTCGTCACGCTCGCGGGCCCGCACGATCACGTGAACCGCCCCGGCACGATCGGCCGCGCCCTCCGCGGCAATGAGATCCGCCTCCTCGACGACGCCGGTCACCAGGTCACGCCCGGCCAGATCGGCGAGCTCTACGCTCGCAACTCCACGCTGATCTCCGGCTACCACAAGAACGACGAAGCCACGGCCTCCTCGCAGCGCGACGGCTTCTTCTCGGTCGGAGACATGGGCCGCCTCGACCCCGAGGGCTACTACTACCTCGAGTCCCGCAAGCACGACATGGTGATCTCGGGCGGCGTGAACATCTACCCGCGCGAGATCGAGGATCACCTCAACACGCACCCCGCGATTCTCGAGGCCGCCGTGGTCGGCGTCCCCGATCCGGAATGGGGCGAGACGCTCAAGGCGTTCATCGTCATGCGCCGCGGCGAGCAGATCACCGAGACGGAAGTGATCGACTACTGCCGCAAGACCCTCGCAGACTTCAAACGTCCCCGGAAGGTGACGTTCCTCGAGGAGCTGCCGCGGAATCCTACGGGGAAGATCTTGAAGAGGGAGTTGCGGGACCTCTAGCGCGGACTGCCCTTGGCGCACCGCGAGCCGAGCTCCGTGTTCGGGCTCCGTGCTCGCGCTTCGCGATCCTCGCGGTTGCCGTCGTTCGCGTAGCCCTACTCCCGGCGGCGGAGGCCCACGCGAAGAGCCCGGCGTGCAGACCCCGAGCCCCTACCGCTTTCGCCGCAGGTCACCGACTCGCAGCGTCACCTTCTCCGCATCGAAGTATTCCGCCAGCGGGATCGTGAACTTCCGGCTCGCACCGGTCAGATCTTTCCACTGCTGCGCATCGATCGTCGGAGTCGTCGCCAGGAACGCGAGCAGGCGCTCCTTGAGCTTCGCGATCACGCCCGCGTGAACCAGGTAGTCCGGCTTGACCCGGACCACGAGCTTGGCCGCCACCAGTCGATCGAGCGCGGTCTTCGTCGCAGCCTCGGTGAAGCCAAGCGTCGTGTGCATTTCTTTCGGACGCACCGGCTCGTGACCCCATGCTTCGAGCTTCGCGAGCAAGGCCAGCTCCGTGGCGTTGAGGACGGGGCCCTTCGTCGCCGCAGCGAGGCGCGTGACGCGATCACCGGCGGTGGCGATCGAGCCCTTCGCC
>JAYUYE010000702.1:0-3657 GCA_043752985.1 Myxococcales bacterium | reverse complement strand
CATCAAACATTACTTCTGCAAGGCCGGCATAATCCGCCTGATCTGCCCACCGAAGCAAGTAGCCTTTCCGCTTGTCCACCTAGTGTCCCCTTCATGTCTACACTAACCCTGCACCAGCATCGCTTTTCCACAAGCGCACCGTGGCGACTGCCAACGCGCCGCCGCAACAGCCGATCACGGCGGCGGCGAGAAAGCGGTAGATCGAAGGGACAGTATATAGCCAATTGAGCACCTCCTTCATCGGCGACTTCGTCCATCTGGTGTCATGGTCTTCGTTGACGCTGAACGCGATGAGCCCGACCGCGAGCGCCAACAGGAACCAGGCAGCAATCCCGCACGCGATCATCGAACGAGAACGCTTCATGGCAGAAGAATGCACGCCCATCGAAGCGATGACACCCCGGTCACCGTCGACGCAACGCTCGGCCCGCAGTACTGCCAAGGCGGCACCGTCTACCGGCGCCCCGGCGGCTACTGAACACGCCACGCGCAATCACACGAATGCAGAGTGAGCGAGCCGACCGTCCGGAGGCTTGGAAGTGAGCGCACGGCGCAGCCTCGCGGTCGGCAGCGTGGCAGTGGTGGCGAATCGGGAAGGTTCAGGCGCCGAAGTCGAACTCAGAGGTAGGATCATCTGGCGGAGTGCGGGCGGGCCCGATCGGCACGGCGTCGGAGATTAGGCCGAGGCATTCGAGGATGCGGGCGATGACCGGTGAACGCGAGCCGCGTCCCGTGCGCGTTGTGTAGCTACAGTCGCCGCGGTTCGGCGCGTTGCGTTTCGATCATCCCGAGCGCTGTCAGCACCTCGCGACGGCGGACGCAGTAGCCCAATCGTGCGGCGACGTCGATAAGACCGCCGAGGTTGGGAAGCTTCTTGAGAGCTGGCGCGCAATACGACCGGATGCCATCAAGTCGAGTCACGTGAAACGTGACCGTTCCGCTGACGAGGATCTCGATGTTCGAGATCTTCGCGCGCGGTAGGGGTTCCCGATCGCGCCATTGAATTCCGCGCTCGGAGATCACCAGTGGCCCGAACCGCCCGACGTCGTCGCGATCGAACTCGTTATGCGCGCATGCCGCGAGCCGTGGATGCACGCGCGACATGGCCTCGTTGCAGACGCGCAGCCCTTCCAATCCAAAGCCGGTTGCCTCGATGGTCGTGGAGTTGCCGATCAGCCAAAGCTGGAGATACATGTCCGTGAACACCGCATCCGTTGGTGATGGGCTATTCCGCGTGGCGGCCTTTGCGAACCGATATGCGTTGACCCACGCGGACATGCCGCCCGGGGAAGTGTTCGCATTCGGTCGAACGCGAAGCCGATAGTCGACGATCTCGTCCCAGCGAAGGGTATGGCTATGCGCCTTATGCGCAACACGGTTTGTTTTACTTATGCGCTCGTGGAATGTGCGAGCCTGCTTGCGATGAAGCTGTTCGTACTCGGCGCGGTCATTCTCGGAGCAGCATGCGGCAAGGCCTCGGAGAAACCGGCCCCAGGGCAAGCCGTAGTCTCCTCGAGTCCGGCGGTCCGCGCGGAAACCGCCGTGTACACGCCGACCTTCTCGACCAAAGGTGGCGACATGGTCGCGGGGACCGCGTTCGTGGTGCGGGTGTCGGCGGGCGGCAAGCCGCTCCTCCTCACGGCGCACCACTTGTTCGGTGAGATGGGCGGGCTTGACCGCGAATACACCTGGCAGGAGCTGCCGGCCTTCGTGACCGGCGTGACCGCCACGCCGGTCGGTAGCGGCGCCCCGGTACGTGCGGGGGCGGCGCTGCCGATCAAGGGTGCGATCGCGTTCACGCAGCAGCACATGGGTAGCGACGTCGCCGCGTTCCCTGTTACGGGCCACGAGAACGAGCCGGTGCTGACCTTCGCCACGACACCGCCCGCCGAGGGAGCCGAGGTGTTTTTGATCGCGAAGCTCGAAGGCGCGCCGGTCGGGAAGCTGCGGTACCGCGGTGTGGTGAGGGTCGTCGAGGGAGGCACGATCGCGTTCACGTTGGACGACAAGGGGTTGAAGCTTCGTGGCAGCAGCGGCGCGCCGATCGTCAACGCGGCCGGTCAGGTCGTCGGGATGAACCTCGCGAGTGGCGAAATGGACGGCGAAACGGTCGGCATGGGCGCTTCGGCGGACGCAGTCACCAAGCTCGTTGCGGCCGCGGTCCGTTGAGCCTACGGGGTACCGATCGCGGCTGCAAACCGCTCGCGATAGAGCGGGCTCGCTCGTCGCCCTCCAGGTGCACCGTGTGTAGATCGTACGCGACGACATGCACGAGGTTGACGACGTAGGACTTGGCGACACGGAGAAATGACCCGGGGAGTCGCCCCACCAAGCCACCGAGCGTGGAGGCGGTCATGAGCCGGCGCCCCACGAGGTGGAGCATGGCCTCGGAGTGGCCGTAGTGCCGGCCCAGCGCCACCCTGCGCGGCACCACCGTCAAGACCGCCGCGCAATTCCCGCACAGGTAGCGCCGGCACGCGACCACGAGCCACGTCCGTGCGCCATCCGCGCCGAGAGGGCCTACTTTTCGGCGAGCACCACGCTCAGCTCCGGAAGGTCGTGCGACGCCTCTGCATCAAGCGACAGGACCTGACCCGTCACCGTCGACGATGGCGAACGATCCGTCGAGCATCAACCAGCTGGCTCCGAAACCCGGTCACACGCCTCACAGGACGCGCTCGCTGGCACCGTGACAGCGGTGGCGAAACGGCTCATGTCGATTTGCCTTTGGTGACGAGGTTGTTCCTCCCGACCTTGCGAATCTTCGGCCGCTTCGCCTTCGCCGCCGCCTTCTCGTACTTGACGACGTTGTCGCTCCCCGTGACCGTGATCGAGCTCGTCACGACGACAAAGATCTTGTTGTCACTGCCCGTGATCGAAAGCTTCGAGACGTCATTGGCGGTGAGCGTGATGTCGTTGCCCGTGACGTCGACCGTCGTACAGACGCCCGTTGCTTTGAGGGTGATGTTGGTGCCGTCCACGTCAATGACCGGGTCGGTCGCGCAGTCGTGCGCGACCTCGACATCGTTGTCGGCGTACTCCTTTGCGGCAGCCGGCGTAGCCGCAGCGGCGAGGAGAACCAGGGCGGAGGTGAGGGGAACGAGCAAGACGAGAAGGAAAGCCGACGCCGCGAGGTCACCCCCGCCAAGTACCGCAAGGCCGCCGGCGAAGAAGTTCATGGCGCAGCAGACCGCGAGGGCAGCAAGGTGCACGAGCAGGGCGCCTTTGTTCTGGCGCAGTCGGCGAGTGAGCAGGCGAACGCTCGCCCAAGCCGCGACAAGCAGGACACTCCCAATCCCACACCGAACACCACATCTGGCGCTGTCAGCCGTCAACATCGTCCCGCGATCATCAAGCCGCCACTTCTCCCGCGAACGTTCGGTGCGACGAGCGTGCGGGTACGGGACGAGCCCAAACGTCCGCAAATTTCGGGCGGCGGTGCGGAGGCTCAGCAACGCTCGCCGGTACGGGCCGGCCCCCGTGGCACCGAGCTCGCCGAGCAGCGCGCGATAGTCGTCCGGCAGCGCACCGAAGCGCGCCTCGAGGTCCTCGAGCTCTGCGATCGTGATCGAAGGCCCGAAGGCGTAGTCGTGCGTCCTGGCGCCGAACACCTGGCGATCGACATCGATCGCCGACAGGAGACGGACGCGATCGCGA
>JAYUYE010000701.1:0-3659 GCA_043752985.1 Myxococcales bacterium | reverse complement strand
CTTCGCAAAAACACTGATCGTCGTCGGCGTGGTCATCAACCTGTTCGGCGCGGTGACCTTCGATCGCTACTGGCAGTTCTATCGCGGTGGAGGCAACGCGTATGACGTCGTCGTCGCGCACTGACAGCATCCGTGCTCGCGTGACCGACCGGGCGCCCGATCATGCCGCCGACGAGGATCTGGTCTCCGGCCTCTCCGCGATCGAATCGTGCTGCGCCTCACCGAGCCGATCGTCATCCGCGCGCTCCGGCGCTTTCGCTGACTACGGCCGGAACGGCTGCTCGTCTTTGCCGCGAACCGGATTGGCGAGCCGGCGCGCGACTGCGTCCTGCTCGTCCTTGGTCAGGCGACGCACGTAGACGCCCGCGGCATCGATCGAACGCGCACCGAAGAAGCCTTCGGAGACCGCGTACTCGACCTCGATGATCATGTACGGGTCGTCGCCGATCCACATCAGCTCGTGCTTGCGCGGGATGCCGACCCACGACGACAGCGTGAACTTGTCGCGGGAGCCGTCCTCGTTGAGGACGACCATCGTGATGCGCTCGGTCGCGGTCATCGGCGATCTGACCCTAGCATCACTTCAGGCCAAGAACATCGAGCATGTCGTAGCGTCCTGGTGGCTTGCCCACGACCCACGCCGCTGCGCGCAGAGCGCCCGCTGCGAAGATCGCGCGCGACGAGGCGCGGTGGCTGATCTCGATCCGCTCGGCCGGTCCGAAGAACGTGGCCGTGTGCTCGCCGATCACGTCGCCGCCGCGCACCGAGGACACGCCGATCTCGCCGCGCGGCCGGGCACCGACGTCGCCGTCGCGGGTGTGGCGCTTGACCTCGTCGTAGTTCGAGCCATGACCGGCGGCAATCGCATGCGCGATCATCAGCGCTGTTCCCGAGGGTGCATCGCGCTTGGCGCGGTGATGGGTCTCGACCACCTCGGCGTCCCAATCGGGACCGAGTGTCAGCGCGGCCCGCTGGACGAGTCCGATCAAGAGGTTGACGCCGAGCGAGAAGTTCGCCGCGACGACGAGCGGCGCCACGGTCGCGAGCTGCGCGATCGCGGCGTCGTCCTCGGCGGATAGCCCGGTCGTGCCGATCACGGCGGCACGCTTCTGCCCATGCGCGGTCCGCGCGGCGGCCCGGGTCGCTGCAGGAGACGTGAAGTCGATGTAGACATCGGCAGCGGCGAGCCCGCCGGCGAGATCCGCGTTCGCGGCGACCCCGCTGGTCACCTGTGTGCCAAGGCCACCCGCATCCGCGCGATCCACCGCGGCCGTGACCTTGACATCGATCCGCCCTGCGGCAGCGTCGATCAGCGCGCGTCCCATCCGGCCCGAGGGCCCGAGGACGCAGACGCGTGCCGTCACAGCATGCCCTGTGCGTGCAGCTCGGCGCGGAGCTGCTCGACCAGGCCGGCGGTCGCGGGCACGAGCGGAAGACGAACGTCGACCGAGCAGCGGCCGAGGATCGACAGCGCGGCCTTGGTCGGCGCCGGGCTCGGCTCGAAGAACAGCATCGCATTGAGAACGCGCAGCTCGAAGTGGCGCTGCTTCGCGCGCGCCCAGTCGCCGGCCTTGACCGCGTCCCACATGTCACTCATCGCGCGCGGCGCGACGTTCGACACGACCGAGATCACGCCGCGGGCACCGCACGCATAGAGCGGGAACGCGGTGCCGTCGTCGCCGGACAGGACCGTCAGCCGATCGCCGACCTTCGCGACGAGCTCGCTGCCGCGGACGAGGTTGCCGGTCGCGTCCTTGATCCCGATGATGTTGTCGAAGTCCGCGAGGCGAACGACGGTGTCGGTGAGCAGGTCGCACGCGGTGCGCGTGGGCACGTTGTAGAGAATGATCGGTAGCTTCGTCGCCTTCGCGATCGCCTCGAAGTGGCGGAACAAGCCCTCCTGGCTCGGGCGGTTGTAGTACGGCGTGACGTGGAGCAGCGCATCGGCGCCGGCGTCCTCGGACGCCTTCGTCAGCTCGAGCGCTTCGCTCGTTGCGTTGCCACCGGCACCGGCGACCACGGGGACGCGACCCTTCGCGGCCTTCACGCATGCGGCGATCACGGCGACGTGCTCGGCGACGTCGAGCGTGGCGGACTCGCCGGTCGTGCCGACCGCGACGATGCCATCGACGCCTTGCTCGATCTGCCAGTCGACGAGCTTGGCCAGCCCTTCAAAGTCGACCTTGCCTCCCTTGAACGGAGTGACAATCGCGGTGAGACAGCCTTCGATGGTTGCGAGCTTCGCCATGACGACCTCTGGTTACGTCCTCATACCTGTAACGCGCGGCAGAGTGAAGCCATTCGGGCGCATGTGCTGATCGACCAGGGCCGACAGCGGTTCGAGCCCGTACCGCGACTGTGAACTAGCGTGTCGCGCATCGTCGCCCCCTCCCGATGCCGGTAAGGTGCCGGCCATGCGCAAGGTGCTGTTCGCGATCCTGTCCATGTCCCTGGCGACCGCCGCCTGCAAGAAGAAGGAGGCCGCACCGGAAGCGACGCCAATTACCGGCTCCGCGACGGGCTCTGGATCGGCAGCCGTGGCTGTCCCGGTCGATGCCGCACCGTCTCCGGCAGAGCGAGTCGCCGAGGGCATGAAGAAGGCCGACGAGGAGGCCGCCGAGGAGCAGAAGCGGTGGACCCCGGAGCTCACCTCGCAGGCGACTTCGCTCCGCGATGGCACGTACCCGGATGCCCGGGCCTGGCTGACCGCGGCGCTCAGGAGTCCGCATCGGAGACCAGAGCACGGCGAGCGCGATGCGGCTCGTCACCCGATCGAGACTCTGACGTTCTTCGGCATCACACCGAAGCAGACCGTGGTCGAGGTCGGTGCGGGCGGTGGCTGGTACACCGAGCTCCTCGCGCCGATGCTCGCGAACGGCGGCACGTTGATCGTTGCGGGGCCCGACACGAACGGTCCACCAACCGAGATGTCGACGGTCTATGGCAAGCGTCTCGATCAGTTCCTCGCAAAGTCGCCCGAGCTGTTCGGCAAGGTCGAGCGCGTCACGCTCGGCGGCGCGGCACCGAAGATGGGCGCCGATGGCAGCGCGGATCTCGTGATCGCGATGCGCGAGATGCACAATTGGCAGCGCTCGAAGAAGCTCGAGCCGTACCTCGGGGCGGTGCACAAGGTGCTCAAGGACGGCGGCACGTTCGGCATCGAGCAGCACCGCGCCAAGCCGGGCACCAAGGGCGAGGACACGGCCGAGTCCGGCTACCTCGCCGAAGAGTGGGTCATCGAGAAGGTCAAGGCCGCGGGCTTCGAGCTCGTCGAGAAGTCCGAGGTCAACGCGAACCCGAAGGACACGAAGGACTATCCGAACGGCGTGTGGACCCTGCCGCCAAACTTCGGCGAGGGCGACAAGGACAAGGCGAAGTACCAGGCGATCGGCGAGAGCGATCGCATGACCCTCAAGTTCAAGAAGGTCGCGAAGCCCGGCTGAGCTAGATCCGCGACGCGAGGAGCGCGGTGCCGTTGCGCAGCGGGAGCTCGATCGCGAACCGTGCTCCGCCCCCTTTGACGTCGGTGACCATGATGCGACCGCCGTGATCCGAGACGATGCGGTGGACGATCGCGAGCCCGAGGCCCGTGCCGCCCTTCGCGTGCTTCGTGGTGAAGTACGGCGCGAACACCTTGTCCTTGAGATCACCGGGGACGC
>JAYUYE010000700.1:0-3668 GCA_043752985.1 Myxococcales bacterium | reverse complement strand
CTCGCAGGTGCCGCCGGGCGCTTTCCCGCAGGGCCCGGGTTCTGGCTCCGGTCCCGCTCACTCGATGATCCCGAGCACGCGGCACGGCTATACGAGCGGCGCGCAGAGCCGTGGCGATGTCTCGTATCCGCGCTACGAGCCGCCACCGGGCGGCACCGACGACGACGATCTGCGTCTGCGGCCGAATCGCCGCCCGCTGTTCATTGGCCTCGGTATCGCCGGCGTCGGTTTGATCATCCTGCTCGCGATGACGCTCGGCGGTAGTGGCGATAGCGACACCAAAGAAGCGCCGATCATCATGGACGACAAGGGCTCCGACACCGACAGCGCGGGCCCCGGCTCGAATCACGGCGAGGCGCCCGATCCCGCGCCGAAGGTCAAGGCCGGCTCCGCGGACACCAGGGCCGTCGCGCCTGATGCAGCGCCGCGAAGCGGTAGCGGTAGCGGCAGCGCGGAGACCGTTGTCGAGAATCAGTCGGTCATGATCGACATCAGGAGCGAACCGAAGGGCGCGGACGTCATCCTCGCGGGCAAGGTGATCGGGACGACGCCGTTCACGGCCAAGCGCGCCAAGGGCCAGGGGTTCTCGATGATCACCGTGCACAAGGCGCGATTCATCGACGTCACGACCGAGATCGATCTCGCCGACGACTTCACGAGCGAGATCAAGCTCAAGCCGGCCGAGGAGCCCGTCACCAACGTCACGAAGAAGCCGGGCACTGACACGAAGAAGCCCGATCCCAAGAAGAACCCGGGCACGACGACAACCACGATCAAGAAGCCCGACCCCAGCAAGAACCCGGGCAACACCAGGAAGCCCGATACGACGACGAACACGGTCACGCCGACGAAGAAGAAGCCGGACTGCCAGCCGCCTGCGCAGTACAACCCGCTCGACGACCGCCCGGTTTGCAAGTAGCGGCGCGCTAGAAGCGCATCTCGGGAACGTCGGCAGCAGCGCGGAGCGGCGCGGCAGTTGCCTTGACGATGTCCTCGGCGGACACGCCCGGCGCACGCTCGCGCAGGACCAGCGCGCCCCCGATGACGTCGATGACGGCGAGGTCGGTGACGATCGTGTGCACGCACGCGACGCCGGTGAGCGGCAGCGAGCACTCCGGCAGGATCTTCGACGTCCCGTCCTTGGTGGTGTGCTCCATCATCACGATGACCCGGCGGCTGCCGGCGACCAGATCCATCGCGCCGCCCATGCCCTTGATCATCTTGCCGGGGATCATCCAGTTCGCGAGGTCGCCCTTCGCGGACACCTCCATCGCGCCGAGGACGCTGACATCCACGTGGCCGCCGCGGATCATCGCGAACGACTGCGCCGAGTCGAAGAACGCGGAGCCCGGCATCGTGGTGACCGTCTGCTTGCCGGCGTTGATCAGGTCGGGATCCTCGTCGCCCTCGTAGGGAAATGGGCCAATCCCGAGCAGACCGTTCTCGCTCTGGAGGACGACGTCCATACCCTCGGGAATGAAGTTGGCCACGAGCGTCGGCATCCCGATGCCGAGGTTGACGTAGAAGCCGTCGCGCAGCTCGGCGGCGACACGGCGGGCCATCTGATCGCGATCCAGGCGCTGCATCACGCGCTCCTCTTGCGCGTGGTGCGCTGTTCGATCGGTTTCTCGTAGCCGGTGCCCTGGAAGATTCGCTGCACGTAGATCGACGGCAGGTGGACCTGATCGGGCTCGATCGCGCCGACCTCGACGAGCTCCTCGACCTCGACGACCGTGATCTTGCCGGCCTGCGCACACAGAGGGTTGAAGTTGCGCGAGGTCTTGCGGAACACCAGGTTGCCCCAGCGGTCGCCTTTCCACGCCTTGACGATCGCAAAGTCGCCGCGGATCGCGTGCTCGAGCACGCAGTGCTTGCCGGCGATCTCGCGCGTCTCCTTGCCTTCGGCGACCTTGGTGCCGTAGCCGGTCGGGACGTAGAACGCCTCGATGCCCGCGCCGCCGGCGCGCAGTCGCTCGGCGAGTGTGCCCTGAGGGCAGAGCTCGACCTCGAGCTGGCCCGAGAGGTACTGCTTCTCGAACACCTTGTTCTCGCCGACGTAGGAGCTGACCATCTTCTTGACCTGGCCCTGCGCGAGCAGGACGCCGAGGCCCTGCTCGGTGGTTCCACAGTTGTTGGAGATGATCGTGAGACCGTTCAGCTTGCGACGTGCGAGCTCGGTGATGCAGTTCTCTGGGTTGCCAGAGAGGCCGAAGCCTCCGGCGAGGATCACGGCACCGTCGGTCACGTCGTGCAGGGCAGCCTGCGCGTCCGGGTACACCTTGTTCATCGGCTGTATGCTTACCTGGGATCTGGATGGCGATCATCACGTTGACCACCGATTACGGCACCAGCGACGGGTACGTCGGATCGCTCAAGGGTGTGATTGCTAGCATCGCCCCCGATGCGCGGGTCATCGACATCGCGCACGATATTCCGCGCGGTGACATCGCCCATGCTGCATGGGTGATCGCGACGTCGACCCATGAGTTTCCGTACGGCAGCATCCATGTCGTCGTCGTCGATCCGGGAGTCGGCGGGAGCCGCAACGAGGTCGTGATCCGTGGCGACGGTCAGTGGTACATCGGGCCCGACAACGGCGTGTTTACGTACGTGATGCGACCCGAGTGGGACGTCTGGATGATCGAGGACGCCGGCATGCGAGCCAAGCACGTGAGCAAGACGTTCCGCGGCCGCGACGTGTTCGCTCGCGCCGCGGCGATGATCGCGCGGGACCATGGTGGCCGGGCGTCGCCGACCCCGCGCGGATTCGGTAGCTCGGTGAAGCTCGCCGGCACGCTGCCGTGGGGCCAACGCTCGCGCGGCTCGGGGCGGATCGTGCACGTCGATCAGTTCGGCAACTTGATCAGCGATCTCCCGCCGGCCGAGGCCGGGCGCAGCATCACCCTCGCCGGGCAGACGCTCGCCGTCGTCGGAACGTACGAGGACGTTGCGTCGGGGCAATTGCTCGCGTATGTCGGTTCCGCCGCGACGATCGAGATCGCGGTGCGCGATGGTCGCGCCGATACGCGCCTCGCCGTCGAGCGCGGTGCTCTCGTCCTGCCCGCCGCCACGAGTACCCCCTACCGATGAGCCAGCACAACAGAGGACGTCGCCCCGTGTCTCCGTCGGACCGCGAAGGCGTCGCGGTGCGCATTCCCGGGCCGGTGATCGAGCTCTCGATCGATTCGCTCGCTGCCGGTGGCGACGGCGTCGGGCGCGACGCAGACGGCAGGGTGACGTTCACCGCGCGCACGGCGCCCGGCGATGTCGCGCGCGTGCAGATCGGGCAGGCCACGAAGTCGTTCGCGCGGGCGAAGCTCGTCGAGATCGTCACGCCGTCACCGGATCGCGTCCTGCCGCCATGCCCACACTTTCTTCACGGCTGCGGCGGCTGCCAGTGGCAGCACGTCGCGCGCCCGGTCCAGCTCGTGGCGAAGCAGGCGATCGTCGCAGGCGCGCTGCGCAAGCTCACGGGGCTCGTCGTTCACCCGATCGCCGAGCCGGCGCCCGCGCTGCACTGGCGGCGGCGCGCTCGGTTCCATGTCGTCGCGGGTGCAGTCGGCCTCTATGAGCTCGAGTCGCATCACCTGATCGCGATCGATCACTGCCCGCAGCTCGAGGTGGCGCTCGATGCAGCGCTCGCGCAGGTCGCTGCCGCGTCGCCACCG
>JAYUYE010000699.1:0-3673 GCA_043752985.1 Myxococcales bacterium | reverse complement strand
CGATCTGTACGGTCTGCGAAGACAGATGCAGCGTGCCGAACCGTGCCGCACCGGTATTCGCGACCTCCGCACGGATGAGCTCCGAGAGCCTCGGTGTGATCCGCTGCAAGATGGCGGCGATCCCGAGGCCAGCATCCCGAAATCTCCAGTTGAAAGACACCGACCTCGTGCGACCGACGAGCTCGATCCCGAAGCGGAAACGATGTTCTCCCTTCATTCCGCGACGCACGTCGTTGAGAATCGGCAGGAGGTTGACCCCCTCCATCGAATAAAGAAATTCGGGCGCGTGGCCGGTAAGCCCGATGGTGAGCCGGTAATCCTCGATCTCGTCGTAGCCGACGAACGTCGTCGAGAACACGCCGTGGCGAGTGACACCGCTGTCGTCGATGACGATCCGGCCGAACCCGATATCTGATCGCTTGAGCTCGAGCACTGGCAGATCGTACCTTTCTCGGTCTGTGGCGCGGATTTCCTGCCCGCAGCGTACGCCTACCTGTTCCGCCCGGGCACTCCGCAATGCGTCGCGTTGACCGATCGCGCAGCGTTTGGTGCACTGAATACGCGCGGCTTTGGCAGCTGCTTCTGAAGCTCTCCGCTCGTAGACAGCGAACTGCGGCGCGGATCTTTCAACGCGCGGGCGGATGCGCGCGGGCAGTGTTCATGCCTGCCTTCGGGCATTCTCGATCGCTCGCGGCACCGAACCCGGTCGGGCGTGGTCCGACGGGTTCTCGCTGCACGCGGCGGTCGCGATCGCTGCCACCGATCTGCATCCCTCCCCCCGGCGCATGATCACGAACTCCGGTTAGGCTCGAGCTGACTCGTGCGTCCCGGTGCTGCCGACGTTATCTCGATCGACTTGCCGTGGGGCCACGGTCACGGTCGCACCGCCATTGCGAGCCGATCGCCCGAAGGCATCGCGGTCGCGGCCGTTGTGGACGACGACGAGCTCGTGGAGTACGTGCAGCGGCACGCTGCGACGAACGCGCTAGTCCTCCTCGACGTTCCAGTCGCGGGGTGCGAGGCGCTGAACGCGACGAACCCGAGGCGAGGCGTCGACGATCGATGCCAGCGGATCGGTATTCCGATCTTGCCGTCGGTCAAGGCGGGCATGCGAGGCCCGCAATTGACGAGCCGCCTTCTGGGTAGTCGCCCCGATCTCCGGATCTTCGAAGGCTATCCCTACGCCGTCCTGCGCGTGATCTGGGGGCTGCACCTGCAAGGTCGCCCATTCCGATTCGACGACGATGCGGCGACGATCGACTTGTCGGCTCAGTGGCGGAGCTGGCCGCCGAAGTACAAGCGCGCCTCGACGGTCGCGAACAAGCTCGTGGCGATGCGGGCGGTGGCATCGGTGATCTCGAGGCTGCCGGGGTTCGAGTCGGTCGTTGTGGACCCAACCGACGCGGCGACGGGGATGGAGCTGACGCGTCTCGCCGACAACTACGACGCGTTGCTCGGCCTGGTGGCCGGGATCGCTGGCGTCGAGGAGCTCCCGTGGTCGTGGCTCATCACGACGCGCCGAGATGCGGGGGCCATTCTCACGATCGCGGACGGGTCCCTGAGACGACGCTTCACCGCCGGGGATGCTGGCTAACCAGCCCTCATGATCAACGCATGAGGACACCCGACGAGCACGTGCACACGTGAGGTGCTGATGGTTCAGCGCGCTGACGTTCATCTATCACCACGTGTTCAAGCGAGCGCAGGAGCAGTCGGTGCTCGATGCCGCTACCAGGATGCTCGAGACCTCGTGCGCGGCGCTGTCGAAGCCGCTCGCGACGCCCTTCACTCGAGTACGCGATGATGACGCCCGCGAAGGAGGCTGCTCCCCCGTGATTCACCGACCAAGGAGCTGGAGCAGCTGCTTGAATGAGAGTGCGCGTGAGTCGCGCTGTCACTGCTATACTGGCGACGTGCGGTTCGCAGCGATTGTCCTGGTGATCTGCGGCTGCGGAAGATTCGGGTTCGACGCTGCAGCGCGGGACGGGACCGACGCGACCGGAGGGACCGACGCGACCGGCGGAGCCCCGGATGGTTCGTGCACGTGGGGACCGTGGTCGGTGCCGAGTCCCGTCGAGGGGTTTGAAGGCGTTGACTGGGAGCGCGGTCCGGCGCAGCGCACCGACCGCCTGGAGATATTGTTCGCCCGCTACGAGGTCGTCAACAGCGAGATCAACGCACAGATCTTGTCGGCCACGCGCACCAGCACGGCGGTACCCTACGGTCCTGGTGGCCCGGTGGTCGAGCTCAACGACCTGATGAGGAACGACCTCGACGCATCGCTGTCCGCCAACGGCCTGATCTTGATATTCGCGTCGGACCGGACGGGGACCCAGCGTGCGTACGAAGCGCGACGGCCGACCGTGGGCGCGGCATTTTCTTCGCCCGTTCTCGCGGCCGGGATCGGGCCGTCCACGCTCTATGGGCCCGAGCTCACCGCGGACGGACTCGGGTTGTACTTCACGGTGATCAATGATCTGTGGGTCGCTCGCCGCCCCACGCTCGGTCAGGATTTCCAGAGCCCGACGCAGCTCGGCTTCGCGGGCGATGAGGCGAGCGTGTCGGCCGACGAGCGCGAGATCTACTTCATGCGTGTGTTCAAGCTGTTCGTTCGTGCGCGCGCTTCGATCGCGGATCCGTTCACCAACGAGGTCGAGATCGTGGTCCCGGGGTTGTCGGGGACTGGTGCGCCCGACCTGTCGGCCGATGGCACGGAGCTGCTGATCATCCTCAACGACCAGCTTCAGCGGCTCACGCGCGCGTGCATCTGAGCGAGCTCGATTTCTAGCGGGGGCAGGGCGCCGGGACGGGGCACGAGCCGCCGGTCGGCTTGGGGAACGTCTGGTTGCACCGCGTGATCGCGGTGAAGGTGTTCGTCGCCAGGAAGTCGACCGGTGAGCCGGTCCAGCCGCGAACGACGCCGTCGCCGGCGCTGTTCTCGATCGTGGTGTTGGTGACGAACGCCGACGCCGGCTGGGTGCCGGCGATCACGACGCCGCCTTCGTTGGCGAAGCCGGTGTTGAGCGGACTCAGACAGTCGTAACTCGAGATCTGCGAGTGGCCACCGGCGTAGGAGATCCGAGCGTTCGTGATCTGGTTGCGGGAATCGAGCATCCCGAAGAACACGAGGCCGACCCAGCTGCCGGCGGCGGGGGCGGTGGCCGCCGATGTGAACGTGATCGGTGCGGGGGCCGTTCCGGCAGCGACGAGCGCGCCGCCTGGGCCGGCGGTGCCGGTGTCGATGAGGAGGCGTGCGTTGTCGGCGAACCGCAGCGTGGTGCCGGCCTCGATCGTGAGGATCGGTGCGGGCGTGCCGCGGACGCGGAGCAGTGGACCACCCACACGATACGGAACTCCGAGCGCCTTGAAGGTGGTGTTCTCCTTGATGTCATCGCGACCGCCGAGTGCGGGAAGCAAGATCTCGTCGACGGCGTTGCCGGTGTATGTCCCGGTCGGAAGAGTGCCGGCGGCTCGGCCCCAGATGCTGATCGGATAGGTCGCTCCGCCGGTGATCGTGAGGTTGGTGGAGGTTGGCGCGAAGCCGCCGCCTTCGCGGACCAGGATGCCGAGCGAGCGCGAGCCGCTGAGGGTGACGTGATCGGCGAACAGGATCGGCTGGGTGGCAGCGTCTTGATCGCCGCGGATGTCGAGCATGCCGTACTCGGCGATCCGG
>JAYUYE010000698.1:0-3674 GCA_043752985.1 Myxococcales bacterium | reverse complement strand
GCACGGCGTCACGGATCTGCTCGATCGGCTCGTCGTACAGCCGCTCCACGACCGCGCACAGGCGATCGAACCCGTACTGCACACCTTGTGTGTTGCGTGCCTCGGTGATGCCGTCGGTGTAGAGCACGAGGAGATCGTTCTGTTCGAGGTCGACGACCGTCTCGGTCGTGAACCGACCGATCTCCGGCAACACTCCGAGCCAGGTTCCCGGGGTCTCGATCGGCTCGACGCGCCGGGTCCGGTTGCGCACGACAAGGAAGTGCTCGTGCGCACCGGCGATCACGATCCGCCCCCCGGACACGCGCAGCAGCGAGAACGTGACGAAGTCGTCCGTGAGCAGGCGGTGCCGGATGTTCTCGAACAAGACACGATTGACGACGGTGACCGCTTCGCGCGGGCTCACGTTGGGATCGCCAGCGACGAGGCTCGCGACCGCGCTCTGCACCATCAGCATGATGAGACCTGACGTGACGCCGTGGCCCGACACGTCGCCGATCCCGATCCAGCAGCCGCCCTCGAAGGGCAGGACGTCGTAGTAGTCGCCGCCGACCTCCGTGGCGGTCGTCATCACCGCGGCGAGCTCGACGCCTTCGGCGGCCAGGCGTCGCGGCAAGATGCTGACCTGGATCTGCCGCGCGAGGTCGAGCTCCTTCTCGAGGCGCTCGCGTGCGAGCCGCTCTGCTTCGAGGAGCGCGGACTGCTGCATCGCGAGCTTCACGGACTGCTGGCTCGCAAGGCGTCGCACGTCGGCCAGCGCGGTTTGCTGCGACTGGATGAGAAACAAGCAGTCGACGACCTGGTCGTGCACCGCGAAGTCGTTGAGCTGCAGGTTGAGCGCGGTCAGCTCCGAGAGCTCGGTGATCCACGGCGACCCGAGAAACAGGTGCACCGCACTTTCGTCGACGAGCATCATCTGGCCCTTGAGCTTCATGACGCCCGCACGGAACTGCAGGACGAACACGGTGCGCCGATGGCTCCGGATCAGATCGAAGTCGAACGGCATCGGCTCGGGCCGGACGATCTCGAACATTTCGGCGATCGCACTGCCGTGCAGCTCCGGGCAGAGCCGTTGCAACACGGGCCCGACCTGGAGCACCCGACCGTCGGGGCCAAACGCGATGTGAAACGGGAAGGCCCGTGCCACCAGCTCCGGCGACAATCCGATTCCGGACATCGCGGCGCCTAGGACGGCCGGCTCGTGCGGATCGTGAATTCCTCATGCCCATCGCGGCTCGCGTGCGAGACCTCGATCGGCGTGTTGAATCGGATCGACAAGCCCTTAAGGAGGCCAGAGACCATCGGTGCGAGACCCTGCCGCGTCGAGTGGTACTCGAGCAGCATCGTGGTGTCATCGACCGGGATCAGGCGGAACCGCGGCGGACGAAGCGCGGGCATCGTCAGCGCGACGCGCGCGTGAAGCGCGTCGAGGTTGAGGAGAAACTCGCGCAGCGACTGGCCGCTGGCGTCGAGCATCGGGCCGTAACCCTCCTTCGCGGTGTAGAGGACCCAGTGCTCCCCGAATGCCTCCAGCACCGCCTCGGGTGGAATCCCCAGGACCTCGCTCGCGGCGCCCACCAACCGGTAGGTGATGTCATCCGGGTAGCCGTCCATGCTGACGAAGACATCGATGTCGATGTCCGCCTTCTTCTTGATCGAGTCCCACGTCTCCTGACCAAACTTACCGACCACCAGATCAACGACAGCCTTGTTCACAAGTCCGTACATACGATTCTCCCAGGCTCGATCTAATGGTTTGGTGGTGTGGAGATCAACTCACGAGTGACTTAATCAATCAACTTTCGCCTTCACCATCAGCGCACCGACCCACGGATTCGCGAGTCCGACGAAGTTCCCGTGGCAGTGCACGCACGCCGGCGAGAACGTCGTGGCGATCGCGATCGACTTGCGGACGTACCAGGTTCCGTTCGCGCGCTCGGTCCGGCTGAAGTTCTGACCGAGCTTGGCGGCCGCGAGTGCGTCGCGCTCGAAGCTGTCGTTGGGAAGGTCCGAGAGCTCCAGCGGGTCGACGTCGCCAACCAGGCGCATCGAGCGGTTTCCATCGTAGAAGACGTTGCTGATCGCCTCCGTGCCGACCGCAGCATTTGCCGCTGTCGTCACGGCGAACTCACGAAATAGCAGCGCGACGATGCGATCGACCATCGCGTCGGCGACATCGTTGGCGAAGGCCTCGGCAGCAGCGCTCGGCTGGTGCGAGGTCTTCGCGACATTCTCGACCGCCGGCTCCTCGACGTCTGCTTCGACCTCGGTGCACGCGGGGATCAAAACGGCAGCGGCGAACACGACAGACAGACCCAAGAACTGTTGCTTCATGTAGTAACACCTCGACCTCTCGGAAATGAGAGCGAGATGATTTCAGCACGTGGCGTGAGAGCTGTCTATTTGGGTAATTCAACGACATCAGCCACAACCACGGTGTGGACTTACTGGAGCAAATCGCTACAGCGGTGGATCGCTGGCGCAAAATGCACCAGCGAAGTCGTTCGGTGTCCACGATCACGAACAGGTCATGCCGCTGCTCATTGACAGCGCGATCGCGGACAGGGTCGGGAGCCGCGATCTCGTCTATCAGATCACGCGCGAGCTCTGTCTCGGCGAGGTCAGGGCCGGCGAGTGCCGCGATTTCAGCTCGTCGGTGTAGTCGTAGCGAGTACCCACGTAACGTGTCTCGAGCGTCGCGTAATGCGTCGTCACTCGGTATGCTGCCGACCATCGTTTCGAGCTGATCGACGAACGCGGGAGGACACAATTCATGACTGTCGAGCTGCCGAAGCCGTCCACGAACATCCTCGCCGTCGATGCTTCGTTCGCCGCGGGGATCCTGTCGTCCCGGTTTGTGGGGACCGCCGACTTCGAGGCCAAGTCGTATCTCGACGAGGTCGTGAAGAAGCTGCACGACGAAGCTGTCCGGCTCGCGGCGACCAAGGTCGAGGTCGACTTCCGCGAGCTCGAGTTCATGAACTCGTCCTCGTTCAAGGTGTTCGTCACCTGGCTGGCCCTGCTTCAAGAGCTCGCGACCGACAAGCAGTACCGGATCCACTTCCGGTCGAACCCAAATCTTCACTGGCAGCGACGGAGCCTTGCGGCCCTGAGCTGCTTTGCGGTCGACCTGGTGGCCATCGAGACGTGAGCCGATGACGCCCGACCTGCCGGAAGGGATCATCACCCGGTTCCGCACGCTCTCGCTCGAGCGGATCTCCCGGGTCGAGGCGACGTGGAACTCGCTCGCGCACGGCGTGCACGACCAGGCAGCGGTGCGCGAGCTGTCGCGCGATCTCCATACTCTCAAGGGTGATTCGCGGATGGTCGGGTTCGACGAGATCCACGTCCTGTCCCACAAGCTCGAGGAGCTGTTCGCACTGGCGACCCAGCTCGACTACGCCGTCCCCGACGACGTCGAGTTCGTAGTGACAATGGCGATCCAGTTTCTCGGCATGATGCTGCGGAAGAAGTCGTCGAACGCGATGTCCGGGATCGACCTCGACGGATTCGTGCGCCAGGTCGACGAGGTGCTGCGCGAGGCGCGCACCGTCCCGAGCACGCCGCGGACGACGACGATCAGCAAGAGCGCGAGTCACGAGGTCTCGACCGATCGCCTCTCGGAGGCGACCCGGCATCGGCTCGCGATCGCCGGAACCAACGCGTTCCTCGAGTAC